>JBFHON010000172.1:0-6263 GCA_041593295.1 Oceanococcaceae bacterium
GATACTGCTGAACCGGTCGCTCCAGCAGGCGGCGACCAGCAAACCAGTAGTGATAGAAGCAAAACCCGTGAATCCCGAAGTTTCTCGCGAGGTCAGCCTGCTTGACCATGGTCTCGTGCAGCCTGAGATCATAAAAACCCAGGTCGCGAGGAATATGGGGTTGATAGTGCCCTGAGAAGAGTGGGTCCGCTTTCGCCACATTTCGCCACTCGGTGAATCCCGCTCCCCACCAATCGTCATTCTCCATTATCGGGTGAAACGCGGGCAGGTAAAAAGCCAGCAACTTCGGATCAGCCTCCTGGTTGCTTTTTTGCGAACTGCCCCTTGTAGCCGCCTCAGCCCTGGATAGCAGGCTCGTTACCAGCTTGACCGCATGTTCTTTCGAGAAATGGGCAGCAGCAAAGGAAAGCCCAAGCTTGCTGAGGGTGGCCAGTCTTTCATTGTCGGCATACAGATCGATGACTTCGGCAGCAAATTCGGGTGCCGTATTGAATGACTTATAGATGCCATCGATCCCCGTAATACCTTCCAGGCCGATTCCGGTACTTACCAAGGGGATTCCCTGGTGAAGCGCCTCGATGGCTTTCCCTTTTACGCCCGCACCATATCTGAGGGGAACAATGGCCAGCTTGCAGTGCTGATAAATACGGGCAAGCTGATCATCATTGATATGCCCATGGATGCGGACCTGATCCGACTGTAATGATGCTATTTCAGGCGGAGGATTGGCTCCGACGACGTGTAAAACCAGACCGGGATTAGACGCATGCACTGCAGGCAAAGCATGGTTGATGAACCATAGCAATCCGTCGCGGTTCGGGGAGTGATCAAATCCGCCTACAAACAGTAGCCCGTCCCGCTCCGGGAAGCGGCGAACTGTGGCAACCGGTGCATCGAAGAAGTACAGCGGAACCTGGATCACTTCGACGCCAGGGCAATCCCGGTTCAGTATTTCCTTTTCGACCGCGCTAAATGTCCAAACCTGGTCGCTCTCGCCAAAGATCGCGTGCTCAAGGTTTTTCGATTCGGCAGCTTCCTGAAACCCTTTCCTGGACTCTTCAATCAACCCCTTCCGGTGCAGCCTGAGATAATGCAGGTCATGGTTTATATATATAACCGCCGCTTTTGTATAATATTTTACGGCGTCAATAAACAATTTGCCGGGGTCCGGCTTATTGATCACAACGTAATCTAAACCGTCGTTATTTTCGACCAGCCAGTTTTTCCAGCCTGCCCTGTATTTATCTCCTGCAAGTACGACAATGCCGAGCTTTTCCAAAGCTGTGGAGTATGGCTCCAGCCGCGCGAAATCGGACGGGATGAAAAATATGCGCAGCCCCAGCTCAGCAAACAAGCGCAGGTAGTTGTAGCTGGCCCTCGAGCCTGCGTACATGTCGTAGGCGGGAGCCGCATAATCGATAAACAACAGGGTTTTTCGGGTGCCCCCGTGGTCACCCTTCGATTTGCTGCTATCGAGCGAAGCCGCTGCGTTTGCCTCCGCGTTTTTCCCGGTCGCTGATATCACCTGAGACTCACCGGGGAGCCCGAACATGATTTACCGGCCTCGAAGGAAACCCAGGCGACATCTCACACGCAACCTTGCACCGCGGCTCCGTGTGTCCGGATTTATTCACGCTCCTACTTCTGCCGCACGAATTTTCGGGGATGCCGTCTCAGGCCGCAGTATCCCGAGCTGAAAAAACGCCAGCGGATACCGCGGGCAGGACCTATCACTATCGCTGTGAAATCGCCCCGCGCCTGGCATCCTGAGACGCTCAGGCGTCAGCAACCTGCAGGAAAGGCTGCAGGGCATCCGGCACGGCAGTTGGCTTCTGCGCGGCGTAGTCGAACCACACGATCACCGAGCGCACGTCGGCGACCGCTGTATCTTCGCCGTGCAGAAAAATCGGCGTATGCAACTCCAGTGAGGTGCGGCCAATACGCGGGATGACAACGCCGATTTCGAGCTTGGCCGGGTAGTGAACCTGGCGGTGAAAGCTGCAGCCGATATCCGCCAGTATGGGGCCGGAGCCCTGTTCGAAACGGCTCATTTCGGGGCCAAATACGCTTTCAAAGAACGCGATGCGGGCGCTCTCCGAGTAGCTGAAGTACTTGGCGTTGTTTACGTGGCCGAGCATGTCCATGTCGGCCCAGCGAACACTGAGCGGGAAGGTCCACATGCCGGGCTGTCGTGTGCTGATTTCCGGTCGTGCCATCAGTGCGTGTCTCCTGTTCCGTTACCGGTTTCCTGCAGTTCTTTCAGCCG
The DNA here is from genome assembly GCA_041593295.1 of Oceanococcaceae bacterium. Taxonomy (GTDB): domain Bacteria; phylum Pseudomonadota; class Gammaproteobacteria; order Nevskiales; family Oceanococcaceae; genus MS8. Next base: position 2,267 of record JBFHON010000172.1, read on the forward strand.
CTGGCCAGCCTGTTCAATGATGCCGATTTGTTCGTCGACGGTAGCCAGGCTCCAGCGTCCAATCTCGTCGCTGCTACGACCACAGCCGATGCAGACCTGGTCGGCATTGAGCACGCAGACCTGATTGCACGGCGATGGCATGCCCCGGCTGAGGTCCACCATCAGCGGCTGTTGAGGCCGAGCACTTCCGGCATGTCGTGCAGGCCGTTCTGCACGCCCATGACCCAGCGGGCGGCGCGCAGGGCGCCGGTCGCAAAATTGGCGCGCGATGTTGCCCGGTGCCGAATTTCCACCTGTTCTCCCTGCCCGGCGAACAGCACGGTATGGTCACCGACGATATCGCCGCCGCGGACCGTTGCAAAGCCGATGGCACGGGGTGGTCGGGCACCCGTCTGGCCGACCCGCGTATAGACGGCGTCGCCTTCCAGTGAGCGGCCGGTTGCTTCCGCGGCGGCACGGCCAAGCAGTAGCGCCGTGCCGGAAGGTGCGTCCACCTTGTCGCGATGGTGGGCTTCGATGATTTCCACATCGGCATTTTCATCGAGCACCCGGGCAGCCAGTTCGGTCAGCTTGACGGCCAGGTTGACGCCGACGCTGAAGTTTGCCGCCTGCACGACGGTCGCGTGCTTGTGCGCATAGTCGGCCAGCCGCTGCTGCTGTTCCGGGTCGAGCCCGGTGGTGCCGGTGACCAGCTTGCGCGGGTTGGCGGCGAGCGTTTCGATCGCGCGCATCGTGCCATTCGGGCGGGTGAACTCGATCACGACGTCCGCTGCGGCGAAGGCCTCTTCGAGCGTTTCGGTGATCAGAATGCCGTTTGCGCCCACCCCGGCAAGCGTGCCGCTGTCCTGGCCGAGCACGGCGGAGTTCGGTGAATCGGTGGCGCCGACCAGCTCCATGTCGTCCATGGCGGCCATCGCCGTGACCAGGGCGCGTCCCATGCGCCCCCCGGCTCCGTGCAGGGCAATTCTGATTGTGCTCATTTCATGTGCTCTTCGATGAATTCCTTGGCCTTGTCCAGCCATGAGCGGGACTGCGGGTGATGGGGATTATCACTCCCGCCCAGCGCTTCGCCAAACTGCCGCAGAATATCGCGTTGCTTTTTGTTCAGGTTGACCGGCGTTTCCACCAGGATCTGGCAGACCAGGTCGCCCTTGGGCCCACCGCGGACGGGTTTTACGCCCTTGCCACGCAGTTGCAGCGTGGCACCATTCTGCGTTTCCGCCGGAATCTTCAGGGTGCTCTGACCCTCGAGTGTCGGCACCTCGAGCTCACCGCCAAGCGCCGCGGTGACCATGTCCACGGGGATCTGGCAATACAGGTTGTTGTCGTGACGCTCGAAGAAGTGGTGCGGTTCCACCTCGATTTGTACGTACAGGTCGCCAGAGCCGGCCGCGCCCTGCTCCCCTTCTCCGCTCAGGCGGATCCGGTCACCCGTATCCACACCGGCAGGGATGGTGACCTTGAGTGTTTTCTGCTTGGTCTGCTCGCCGCTGCCGTTGCAGTCGCGGCACGGGTTGGCGATGACGGTCCCGCGACCACGGCATTGTGGGCAGGTCTGACTGACCGCCAGGAAACCCTGGTTGATGCGGACCTGGCCGGCGCCTTTGCAGGTCGGGCAGGCGCTGGGCTGCGTGCCCTTCTTGGCGCCGGAGCCGTCGCAGGTGTCACAGGGCTCCCGGCGCGGTATGCGGATCTCGACTTCGGTGCCGTGGACGGCATCTTCCAGCGAGATGGACAGGTTGTAGCGCAGGTCGGAGCCACGTCGCGGGCCGCGCTGACGGCCCCCGGTGAAGATATCCGAAAAGATGTCGCCGAAGATGTCGCCGAAACCGCCGCTATGGCCGCCACCGCCGCCCTTGAGCCCTTCATGGCCAAAGCGGTCGTAGACCTGCCGGCGCTCGGCATCGCAGAGCACTTCATAGGCTTCCGAGGCTTCCTTGAACTTTTCCTCGGCCTCGTCATCGTCCGGATTGCGGTCCGGGTGGTAGCGCATGGCCAGCCGTCGATATGCCTTCTTGATGGTGCCGACATCAGCGTCCCGCTCGACTGCCAGCACTTCGTAATAATCCCGTTTCGTCATCTCTCAACCCACATGACAAAAAGCGCGAGGACACCGATGGCACCCTCGCGCTCCTTAGGCTTTCCGCCCCCAGCCGGGTGTGATACCCGGCACGCAAGCGCCTTATTTCTTGTCGTCGTCCTTGACTTCTTCAAACTCGGCATCGACGACGTCGTCACTCGCAGCCTTTTCGGCGGAGCCTTCCGCCCCTTCGGCATTCGCGTAGGCTTTCTCGGCCAGCTTCGCGGAGGCCTGAGCGAGTTCCTGGGTCTTGGCTTCGATGGCGTCCTTGTCGTCGCCTTCCATCGCCTCGCGCAGGGCCTTCACTGCGGCTTCGATGGAGGACTTCTCGTCCGCCTCAACCTTGTCGCCCAGTTCCTCGAGGGACTTCTCGACGCCGTGAATCATGCCTTCGGCCTGGTTGCGCGCATCGATCAGTTCGCGGAACTTGCGATCTTCTTCGGCGTGCTCTTCGGCATCCTTGACCATTTTCTCGATGTCGGCATCCGACAGGCCGCTGGACGACTGGATGACGATCTTCTGCTCCTTGCCGGTCGCCTTGTCCTTGGCGGACACGTTGAGAATCCCGTTGGCGTCGATGTCGAAAGTCACCTCGATCTGCGGGGTGCCACGCGGAGCCGGCGGTATACCAGTCAGGTCGAACTTGCCCAGACTCTTGTTGGCGCCAGCCTGTTCACGCTCGCCCTGCAGGACGTGCACGGTCACCGCGCCCTGATTGTCATCAGCCGTGGTGAAGGTTTCGGTCTTGCGCGTCGGGATCGTGGTGTTCTTCTCGATCAGCTTGGTCATGCGACCGCCCATGGTCTCGATACCCAGAGACAGCGGGGTCACGTCCAGCAGCAGCACGTCCTTGACGTCACCGGACAGCACGGCCCCCTGAATGGCGGCACCGACGGCAACCGCTTCGTCAGGGTTCACGTCACGACGGGGTTCCTTGCCGAAGAAGTTCTTGACCGCTTCCTGCACCTTGGGCATGCGGGTCTGGCCACCGACCAGGATCACCTCGTCGATTTCGCCTGCGCTCATGCCGGCGTCCTTCAGGGCGACCTTGCACGGATCAATGGTGCGCTTGACCAGATCGTCAACCAGGGCTTCGAGCTTGGCGCGGGAAAGCTTCAGCGTCAGGTGCTTCGGACCGGAGGCGTCTGCCGTGATGTACGGCAGGTTGATTTCGGTCTGCTGCGTGGATGACAGTTCGATCTTGGCTTTTTCTGCGGCCTCTTTCAGGCGCTGCATCGCCAGCGCGTCACCGCGCAGGTCCACACCCTGGTCCTTCTTGAACTCGTCAGCGATGTACTCGATGACGCGCATGTCGAAGTCTTCCCCGCCGAGGAAGGTGTCACCGTTGGTGGAGAGCACTTCGAACTGCTTTTCGCCGTCGATTTCGGCAATCTCGATGATCGAGACGTCGAAGGTTCCGCCGCCGAGGTCATATACGGCAATCTTGCGGTCACCGGTGACCTTGTCCAGGCCATCCGCCAGCGCCGCTGCGGTGGGCTCGTTGATGATGCGCTTGACGTCCAGGCCGGCGATCTTGCCGGCGTCCTTGGTGGCCTGCCGCTGCGAGTCGTTGAAGTACGCCGGTACGGTGATGACCGCGGAATCGACCTTCTCGCCCAGATAGTCCTCGGCTGCCTGCTTCATCTTGCGCAGCACGGATGCCGACACTTCGGGGGCAGACATCTTCTTGCCGTTGATTTCGACCCAGGCGTCGCCGTTGTCCGCCTTGACGATCTTGTACGGCACCATCTTGATGTCTTTTTGCACGACATCGTCTTCAAAGCGACGACCGATCAGGCGCTTGATCGCGAATACGGTGTTCTTGGGGTTGGTGACGGCCTGACGCTTGGCAGGACGCCCGACCAGAGTCTGGTCATCATCGGTGAATGCGATGATGGAGGGCGTGGTGCGCTCCCC
>JBFHON010000173.1:0-6247 GCA_041593295.1 Oceanococcaceae bacterium
CAGGCGGTCGAGGTCAGTTCAGGGGTCTCGCAGCAACCGGATGAACTGGCCACCTGTCAGAAGGAGGCCATCCGTCACGGGCTTATGGGTTCCGTGGGGTCGGACTTTCACGGCCCGGAACAGCGCTGGATAAGGCATGGCCGTCTGGCTCCGGTGCCGCGGGGCGTGACACCCATCTGGGAGACATTCCCCGGTCTGCTGCATGCAGCCCGGGGTGCCATCGCCTGATTACTCGCCGCTGCTGGGCGGCGGCGTCGGACTGGGGCTGGAGCTGCCGCTGCGTGAACGCCGGCGCCGGCGCTTGCGTGCAGGTGCGGCGTCGCCTGACGGCTGGGTGTCGGTTGCAGGTGCGGCACTCGCCGCCGGTTTTGTGGGCGGTGCTCCGGCAGGCTTGGCCGCATCAGAACGTCGTGCGCCACCGCGGCCGCCGCTGCGGGCACCACGCCCTCCGCTGCTGTTACGGCCCCCGCGCCCGCGGGTTTCGGGCCGTGGCTTGCGCGGCGGACGCGGCCCCAGCTCGGGGCGCTCCAGCCATTCGGCCGGGGGCTGTTCGGAAGGGATCGGGTAGCCGATCAGTTGCTCGATGTCCGGCAGCGAGAACACGTATTCCTCGCAGCAGAACGACAGCGCTTCACCCTTGGCGCCGGCACGGGCGGTGCGACCGATGCGGTGAACATAGTCCTCGGCATCCTGTGGCAGGTCGTAGTTCACCACGTGGCTGACGCCGGGGACGTGGAGTCCGCGCGCCGCAACGTCGGTGGCCACCAGCACGTGGATTTCGCCGCTCTTGAACTGCGCCAGCAGGCGCTCGCGCTTGGACTGCGGAACGTTGCCGCTAAGCATGCCGCCGGTGATGCCGGCCCGCCCCAGGTTCTCCTCGATGTATTCGGCCGCACGTCGTGTGTTGACGAAAATCATCGTGTGCCGCGGCTGCTCGGCGCGCAACCAGTTGATCAGCACATTGCGCTTGTCGTCCTTGCCGACGTGAAACAGTTTTTCCTCGATGCCGCGTGCGGTGAGGCTGGTGGACTCGCTCTTGATCCACTCGGGGTCGCCGAGGTGTTCCCAGGCCAGCTCCATCACCTTGTGCGAGAGCGTCGCCGAGAACATCAGGTTCAGACGCTGGCCGGCCGGTGGCAGGCGGCGCATCAGAAAGCGGATGTCCTTGATGAAGCCGAGGTCGAACATGCGGTCGGCTTCGTCAAGCACGGCCACTTCACAGGCGCGCAGGTCATAGACATGCTGCTTGAAGTAGTCGATGAGTCGCCCGGGCGTACCGATCAGGATGTCAATGCCGCCGGTGATCTGGTCCTGCTGGCTCTGGTAGCCACTGCCACCGTAGACCACGCAGGAGCGCAGGTTCAGGTGCTTGCACAGCGGAACAGCATCCGCTTCGATCTGCTGCGCCAGCTCGCGGGTGGGCGCGATCATCAGGGCGCGGGGCTGGTTGGGCTTGCGCTCGACGTCGTCTTCGTTGGTCAGCAGATAGTGCAGGCTGGCGACCAGGAAGGCCGCTGTCTTGCCGGTACCGGTTTCCGCCTGGCCGGCGACATTACGTCCGGCCAGCGCCAGCGGCAGCGTCTGCGCCTGGATCGGCGTGCAGTGCGTCAGGCCTTCGGCCGACAGCGCCTCGATCAGGCGGGGGTGGATAGGCAGATCCGCGAAGCGGGTCTCGGTAAGGTGTCGCTGTTCGGTAACGTCAGTTTCTTGCATGTAGTCGGGTAATCCCAGCAGAATAGGCGCAGCATAGAAGCTGCCAGATTTGCATCATAGCAATGGCGAAGCTGCCGACCCGGTATTCGTGCCCACAGCGGTGCGGGTTGAACGCGGTTATTCTGGCCCCACATCCTTTTTTTCCTTCCTCCGAGTTTGGAGTATCTCCATGAGTGAGCACATCACGCACGTGACGGATGCCAGCTTTGACGCTGACGTCCTGCAATCCCCCGTACCGGTACTGGTCGACTTCTGGGCTGAATGGTGCGGGCCCTGCCGCATGATTGCCCCGGTGCTGGAGGCCCTGGCGCCTGAATACGAGGGCAAGATCAAGATCGTCAAGCTGAATATCGACGACAACGAGCAGGCCACCGCGAAGTTTGGTGTGCGTGGTATTCCGACGCTGATGATCTTCAAGGGCGGCGAAGTCGCCTCGACCAAGGTTGGCGCACTGTCCAAGGCGCAGCTGACCGAGTTCGTCGAATCGGCCATTTAAGACTTTTGTCGACCGCGGGCTTGCAGCAATTGCCAACCCGCATTAGCATGACCCAGACGTCAGGCGGTGCAAGTTCATCGCCTGACGTTTTCGAGACACGGTTTCAACTTGCTGAAACCTGGCGGGCACCGAACCTGCCCCATTGATCCCCTTCCGCTAATTCTGACCCGCCTGGTGTGTTGCCGTGCATGGTCTGCGGATGGCTGATGATTTTTCCGATAACACTCGTTCCCTGAGGGATATTCGTGAGCAACGACGCTGCGACTGCAGACCAGAACCCATCGACGACGCCGGAAGAGCCTGCAAAAGCTCCGGCACCGCGTCGGCGCGCACCACGCGCAGCCAAGAAAACCGAAACCACTGAGGGCAGCAAAGCCGCCAAATCCGACACCGGCGGTGCCGAAGCGGCAGCGCCCGTGGAAGTGCGAGTGACCGTGGAGAAGGAAAAGCCGGCAGAGAAGTTGTCAGCGAACGCTCCCAAGGCCTCCCGCAGTGATGACAGCGGCAACGACCAGCAAAACGATTCGGATGATTCTTCCGGGAGCAACCAGGATCGTGGCGGCAACAACAATAACCAGGGCGGTCGCGGCAACAACAACCGCCGGGACCGCAACCGCAACCGGCGCGAGCGCGGCGGCAACCGCAATCAGGACGGCAACAACAATAATCGCAATGCGGGTGGCAATCGCCAGAACCGCAATGCGGAATATGCCAACTATGAGCCGGACGAGTCACTGCCGGTCATCGACCTCAACGAGCTCAAGCGTCGTCCGGGTCACGTCATCATCGAAATCGCCGAAGAGTTCGGTGTCGAGCTGTCGCGGGTCAAGAAAACCGACCTGATCTTCCAGTTGCTGCGCAATTACCTGCTGCGCAACCACATGGTGACGGTGGAAGGTGTACTCGAGCTGACCAATGACGGTTTCGGCTTCCTGCGCAACACCGATGACTCCTGGGATTCGGGTTCGGATGACATCTATGTCTCCCCCAGCCAGATTCGCCGGTTCAGCCTGCGCAAGGGTGACACCATCAAGGGCACGGTCCGCCCGCCGGCCAATAACGAACGGTATTTCGCTCTCGGCCGTGTCGACACCATCAACGACGAGCCGCCCGAGGCCAGTCGTCGCAAGGTGCCCTTCGAAAACCTCACCGCCCTGTTCCCGCAGGAGCGTCTGCGGCTGGAGCGTGGCAACGGTTCGACCGAAGACATCACGGCGCGCATCATCGACCTGGTCAGCCCGATTGGTGCCGGCCAGCGGGGGCTGATCGTTGCCCCGCCGAAGGCCGGCAAGACCCTGCTGCTGCAGAACATCGCGCAGAGCATTGCCGCCAACTACCCGGACCACTTCCTGATGGTGCTGCTCATCGACGAGCGCCCCGAGGAAGTGACCGACATGCAGCGGACCGTGCGCGGCGAAGTGGTTTCGTCCACCTTCGACCAGCCGGCAAGCCGGCACGTGCAGGTGGCGGAAATGGCGATTGAAAAAGCCAAGCGCCTGGTCGAGCACAAACGCGACGTGGTGATTCTGCTCGACTCGATCACCCGTCTGGCCCGTGCCTACAACACCGTGGCCCCGAGCTCCGGCAAGGTGCTGACCGGCGGTGTGGACGCCAATGCCCTGCAGAAGCCCAAGCGCTTTTTCGGTGCGGCACGGAATGTGGAAGAGGGCGGCAGCCTGACCATCATTGCCACCTGCCTGGTCGAAACCGGCTCGAAGATGGATGAAGTCATCTACGAAGAGTTCAAGGGCACCGGCAACCTGGAACTGGTGCTGGAACGGCGGATTGCCGAGAAACGCATCTTCCCGGCCATCAATGTCACCCGTTCGGGTACCCGCCGCGAGGAACTGCTGATGGACCCGGCGGAACTGCAGGGCGTCTGGGTGCTGCGCAAGGCGCTGCAGTCCGGCGACGAGATCGGTGCCGCAGAGCTGCTGATCGATCGCATGAAGCAGACCAAGACCAACGACGAGTTCTTCAAGGCGATGAAGCGCAACTAGGCGCCGAAACGCCAGACCCGTCCGTTAACGCAAGGCACCTTCGGGTGCCTTCGTTTTATCCGGTGTCCGGTTTGCCCGGGAATGCGCCGGTGCCGGGGAAGGGCGCCTCAGGCGATGCTGCGAATCAGCTTTCCGCAGTGCTCGACGAAGACCGCGTGATACGCCAGCGCAGCCGGGCAGCGCGGGTCGTAGCTCAGCAGCGGGGCCTGCTTCACCCCCATGTACTCGACATCCCGTGAATGCGGCACAAAGCTGCGCGCGAAACGCGGATGCTGCGCCCGCATGCGCGTCATGGTGTCCTGGTGCAGGGTTTTCCGGCTCTGCACCATCGTGAAAAAGGGGCGCAGCCGCTTGGGTTTCCAGCCCTTGTCGTCGAAGAAGGCCACCAGTTGCTCGTACGCACGTTCGGCCAGTGTGGTGGGCACGACCGGCGTCAGCACCCAGTCGGCCACGTTGAAGATGTTCTCCGCCAGCGGGCCCATGGTCGGGGGGCAGTCGAGAACCAGCACATCGTACTGCGCTTCCAGTGCGTCAAAGACCGTGCTCAGGCGGTCCCGATCGTTGCCCAGAGCGGCATCCAGGTTGCGGAAGCCCTTGTGGGCCGGCAGGACGTCCAGATTGGGATAATCGCTGCCCTGAACAGCATCCAGAATGTCGTTGTCGGCCTCCAGCATCCGCCGGCCCCACTTCTTGGTCGCCGGGCGTGTGCGGAAGTAGAAGGACGAAGCACCTTGCGGGTCGAGGTCGATCAGCAGGGTGGTGCGGCCACGAGCGGCAATCCACCAGGCCAGGTTGACCGCAGTGGCAGTTTTGCCGACGCCGCCCTTGGCCGAGTAGCAGGCAACGACCTTCATGTGTCCCGGCTGCTCGTCTGCAACGTCCGCGCGAGCAGGGTGAGTTCGGCGCCACTGAAGGCAACCACGGTCTTGCGTGCGGCGGTACGTCGCTTGTTGCGGCGGGCATGAATGTTGGCGATCAAGCCGGCCAGGGTCAGGCTCAGGGCTCGCGAGGGGGTGCCCTGCTGCAACAGCTGTTCAAACAAGGCCTGCTGCACGCACAGATCGTGGAAGCGACCCAGGTCATCCTGGGCCTGCTTCAAGGATTTCAGTGCCCGGCGGCGTTTCTTGGCCGGCAGCACCGGCTCCAGAAAATCGAGCATGTAGCGCATCTTCTTGCCGGCAATACGCAGCTGGTGCAGTTCAAAATCAGGAGCCGACCTGGGCAGTTGGGCGCTGCGTCTCTGCAGTCGGGCGATCCGGCGGGGTGTGACCCGGGCGGCGATCACGTGCAGGGGGTGGTCGTGGACGTTGAGGTCGAGCTTCGCGGTGCAGTCCCGGCACTGCTGCAGGGTTTGCGCGAAGGCGTCCGCGACCAGGTACTGGACCAGTTCGGCGTGGGCCGCCGAGCGTGCGCTGTAGAGCTGAGCCTCGAGTTCGGCGCAGCCCTCGCGCAGCGTATCCGGCAGGCGTTCGCACAGCGCGCTGTGGTCCTGCAGCAGCACGTCCAGATCACGCAGCCTGTCGGTGCTGGCGGCAATCTGCTTGAGCCCGCTGCGCAATGCGGTGCTGGCTTCAGGGTTGGCCCACTTCTGGAATGAGCCCAGGATGGAGCGGGTGCGCCGGACGGTGACGCGGAAATCATGCAGGTCTTCGGGGTCGTCGTCGGCGCAGATCAGTGGGGCCAACGCCTCCAGCCGGGCCAGTGCGTGCTGGCAGGCCTTGCGCAGCGCGGTCGTCGTGGTGAGTGCGTCCCCGGTCATGTTGATCCTAACTGCCCGCAAGCATCATCTTGTTGATCCAGATGCTTCCGACCTCGATGCCGGAGCGGGGTTCGGCGTCATTGCCGATGGCCCGGATATCCCGGTACATCGTTGCCAGATTCCCGGCTATGGTGCACTCGTGCACCGGATAGGCCGGTTCGCCGTTCTCGAACCAGATGCCGGTGGCGCCGCGGGAATAGTCCCCGGTGGTCAGGGTCACGCCCTGGCCCATCAGCGAGGTCAGCAGCAGTCCGGTTCCCGCTTCCCGCATCATGCTGC
>JBFHON010000174.1:0-6224 GCA_041593295.1 Oceanococcaceae bacterium
CGGGCAGGAGCGTAGCTGCACCCAGCCTTGCAGCCCGGCCCCGTCTGACTGAACCTTCTACCGCACCATTCGAGACCTGTGGCATGAGCAACCTCCCGAGTGACTGGCGTGAACTGCCAGCCGCACAACAGCCTGAGTGGCCCGACCCGGCGGCACTGCAGCGGGTGCTGGGGGAGATTCGCCAACTCCCCAGTCTGGTCACGATTCCGGAAGTCCGGCGCCTGCGCAAGGCCCTGATTTCGGCGGAACAGGGCCACCGCTTCGTGCTGCAGGGCGGTGACTGCGCCGAAACCTTTGCCGAGTGCACCAGCGAGCGGCTCAAGAGCCAGCTGAAAATCCTGCTGCAAATGAGCCTGATTCTGGTTCACGGTCGTGAACAGGGCATCGTCCGGGTCGGCCGCATCGGTGGCCAGTACGCCAAGCCGCGCTCTGCGCCCACGGAAACCCGGGAGGGCGTGACCCTGCCCAGTTACCGCGGGGACAACGTCAATTCTCCGGAGTTCACGCAGGCCGCACGGCAGCCTGATCCGCAGCGGTTGCTGCGTGGCCACCTGCTGGCCGGCATGACCATGAACCACCTGCGGGGCTTGATCGACGGGGGGTTTGCCGACCTGCACCACCCGGACTACTGGGAATTTCCCTGGATGGAGCATAGCCCGCAGGCCGAGGAGTACCGTCGCCGTGTGCGCGGCGTGCGCGACGCGGTGCGCTTTGTCGAAAGGCTGGCCCCGACCAACCGCAACGGCCTGGATCGCGTGGACCTCTACAGTTCCCACGAGGCACTGCTGCTGGAATATGAAAACGCCCAGCGCGTCGGTGACGGGGTCAAGGAATGGCTGCTTTCCACGCATTTGCCGTGGATTGGCGTGCGAACTGCGGACCCGGGCGGTGCCCATGTCGGCTTTTTCGCCCGCATTGCCAACCCGGTCGGGGTCAAGGTCGGCCCGGAAACGGAGCCGGAACGACTGCTTGAGCTCTGCCAGCGGCTGAACCCGGACAACGAGAGCGGAAAGCTGATCCTGATCCACCGTTTCGGTGCCGACCGCATCGCCGAGCACCTGCCCCCCCTGCTGGATACGGTGCGCAGCCATAACCGGCGCGCGCTGTGGATCTGCGACCCGATGCATGGCAACACCGAGTCGACACCGAACGGATACAAGACGCGGCCTTTCGCCCGCGTACAGCAGGAGCTGCTGCAGGCCTTCCGCATCCACCGCGAGCATGGCGGCCAACTCGGCGGCGTCCACCTGGAACTGACTGGCGACAACGTCACCGAATGCACCGGAGGCGCGCGGGAACTAACATCGGCGGACCTGGAGCACCGCTATGTCAGTCAGGTCGACCCCCGGCTGAATGCCGAACAGGCGCTGGAACTGGCATTGAGCATGGTAGACGCATGAACAGATTGAACCGAGCACTGACCCTGGTCGCCGCCACGGCGCTGACGCCGCTGGCCGCCGCGCAGGACAGCAGTGTGGAATATCCCCAACCGGACAGCTTCCCCAGCTGCCTGGCCGAACTCGCCACGCTTGCCGAGCAGCAGGGCGTGAGTGCGCGGACACGCGCAGCGGTGATCCCCGAGTTGAAGTGGCGCTCCGATGTGATCGCCCTGGACCGGCGGCAGCCCGAATTCACCCTCAGCTTCGACCGCTATTTCACACGCGCGGTCAGCGAACAGCGGGTGACGGCCGGGCGCAAGGCTTATGCAGAGCACCGCCGTTTCCTGGATGAGCTGGAAAAACAGTACGGCGTCCCGGGGCGCTACCTTGTTGCCTTCTGGGGGCTGGAAACCAACTTTGGCAACTACCTGGGAAACACCCCCAGCCTGGATGCACTGGCCACGCTCGCCTGTGACGCACGCCGTGGGTCCTACTTCCGCTCCGAACTGCTTGCGGCGCTGCGGGTGATGGAAACCCACGCCCTGCCGGCGGCGAACCTGACGGGTTCCTGGGCCGGCGCGCTTGGTCAGGTGCAGTTCATGCCCTCCAATTACCTGCGATATGGCCAGGATGGAGATGGTGACGGCCGGGTCGACCTTTTTGGCAGCACCCGTGACGCACTGACCTCCGCCGCACACTTCCTGAACCAGCTGGGCTGGGTCCCCGAGCAGCGCTGGGGCCGCGAGGTGCGACTGCCCGAACGCTTCGACTACGGGATGGCTGACGGACGGACCACTCGCCCGCTGCGGGAATGGAAGTCGCTTGGTGTCCGCCACGCCAATGGCGGGCCGCTGCCGGTCGCCGATTTCGAAGCCGCCCTGCATGTGCCCTCGGGCCACCGCGGCCCCGCTTTTCTGACCTACCAGAACTTCGCCGTGACCAAGCGCTGGAACAACTCCAACTTCTACGCGCTGGCGGTGGGTCATCTGGCAGACCGGGTTGCCGGCAGCCCCGGATTGGTGCGTTCCCCGGCAGCGGACAGCCCGCAGATCCGGCTGGATACCGTGCGCCGCGCCCAGGAAAAGCTCAACACGCTGGGCTTTGCGCTGGGCAAGCCCGACGGCGTTGTCGGCCCGGGCACCCGCGGAGCAATCCGCGACTACCAACTGCAGAACGGACTGATCCCCGACGGACACCTGGACGCGGAACTGCTTCGCTCCCTGAACATTTACGACACCCCATGAAAGCACTCGTCAAGAAACACGCTGAACCCGGCCTCTGGCTGGACGACGTCCCCGAGCCCCGCATCGGAATCAACGACGTCCTGATCAAGGTCCGGCGCACCGCCATTTGCGGTACCGACCTGCATATCTACAACTGGGATAGCTGGGCGCAGAAAACCATCCCGGTACCGATGGTGGTCGGCCACGAATTCGTCGGCGAAATCGTTGATGTGGGCAGCAACGTGGTGGATTTCGAGCCGGGGCAGATCGTGTCCGGCGAGGGCCATGTCGTCTGCGGACGCTGTCGTAATTGCATGGCCGGACGCCGCCACCTGTGTGCGAAAACCAGCGGTATCGGGGTCAACCGGCCCGGTGCCTTTGCCGAGTACATGGCGCTGCCCATGAGCAATGTCTGGGAGCACCGCCCGGGAATTGATCTGGATGTGGCCTCGATGTTCGACCCGCTGGGCAATGCGGTACACACCGCACTGTCCTTCGACCTGCTGGGTGAGGACGTGCTGATCACCGGCGCGGGCCCCATTGGCGTGATGGCCGCTGCGGTCTGCCGCCATGCCGGTGCCCGGCATGTGGTGGTCACCGACGTCAACCCTCGGCGACTTGAGCTGGCACAGCAGCTGGGTGCCAACCGCGTGGTCGATGTCCGCCACGAAAAGCTCGCGGATGTGCAGGCCGAACTGGGCATGTCCGAGGGCTTCGATGTGGGTCTGGAAATGAGCGGCAACCCGTCGGCTTTCCGCGACCTGCTCACGAACCTCTGCCATGGCGGCAAAGTCGCCATGCTCGGCATACCCAGCGAGGACGTCGCCATCGACTGGAATACCGTCATCTTCAACATGCTGACCATCAAGGGCATCTACGGTCGGGAGATGTACGAGACCTGGTACAAGATGAGTGTGATGGTTGAAAGTGGGCTGGACGTCAGCCCGGTCATTTCCCATCGCTTGCCCTTTGACGAATTCGAGACCGGCTTCGCTGCGATGAATGATGGCAGCGCCGGCAAAGTCGTCCTGAACTGGGAGCACGCATGAACCCTGAGTTTTCCACCCACATCGCCGCCGAGCTTGAGGCCATCCGCGCGTCGGGCCTGTACAAGAACGAACGCGAGATTGCCTCGCCACAGGGCGCCCGCGTCGCGGTCAAGGGTGGGCAGCAGGTGCTCAACCTGTGCGCCAACAATTACCTGGGCCTGGCACAACACCCGGAAATTCGCGATGCGGCAATCGAGTCTCTGAAGGAATGGGGCTTCGGTCTGGCTTCGGTGCGCTTCATCTGTGGCACCCAGACCCTGCACAAGGAACTGGAAAAGTCGCTGAGCGAATTTCTCGGTTTCCCCGATACGATCCTGTACCCGAGCTGCTTTGACGCCAACGGCGGGCTGTTTGAAACCCTGCTCGGACCCGAAGACGCGATCATTTCCGACGCCCTGAATCATGCCAGCATCATCGACGGCGTCCGGCTGTGCAAGGCCAGCCGCTACCGCTATGCGAACTGCGACATGCGGGAGCTGGAACACCAGCTGCAACAGGCCGACCGGGACGGATCACGCTTCAAGCTGATCACCACGGACGGTGTCTTTTCGATGGACGGCACCATTGCCCCACTGGACCGCATTTGTGAGCTGGCCGAGAAATACCAGGCCATCGTTCACGTTGATGACAGCCATGCGACCGGCTTCGTGGGTGCGCACGGACGTGGCACGCATGAATTTCGCGACGTCATGGGGCGTATCGACATCATCACCGGTACCCTGGGCAAGGCCCTGGGCGGGGCCAGCGGGGGCTTCACCAGTGCCAGTGCCGACATCGTCGCGCTGTTGCGCCAGCGCTCGCGCCCGTACCTGTTTTCGAACACCCTGGCCCCGGCGGCGGTGGCAGGAGCGATCAAGGCCCTCGAGCTGATCAAGCGCGGCGAACTGCTGGAACAACTGAACCGCAACGCCCGGCGTTTCCGCGAGGGTATGGAAAAGCTGGGTTACGAACTCAAACCGGGTGAGCACGCCATCATTCCGGTCATGCTGCATGACGCCCGCCGCGCCAGCCGGCTTGCGGATCGGCTGCTGGAGCTGGGCGTGTACGTGATTGCCTTCTCCTATCCGGTGGTACCCAAGGAGCAGGCGCGTATCCGCACGCAGATGTCCGCCGCATTGAGCGACGCCGATATCGACTTTGCGCTGGATGCCTTCGCCAAGGCCCGCGACGTCCTCTGATTTCCCCGGCCCCGTGAACGCACAAACATCCGAGGCCATCAGCGTCTTCGACATGCTGAAGATTGGTGTCGGACCGTCCAGCTCGCACACCCTTGGCCCCTGGCGAGCCGTACAACGGTGGATGGCTGAAGAACTCGCCGGCCTCTCCGTACAGCATGTCCAGATCCACCTGTACGGTTCGCTGGCACTTACGGGGCGTGGCCACAGTACGGACATCGCCATCTGCCTGGCCTTGCTCGGCGAAGACCCGGTGCTGATCGACGTGGACAGTATCGCGGCCCGGGTAAGCGCACTGCGCAAGGACAAAACCATCTCGCTTGAGGGCCACTCCATCGCCTTTGACCCTGCCGCGGACATCGTCTTTCATGGGGAGGAATCCCTGCCCCAGCACCCCAACGGCATGCGTTGCGTCGCAAGCTGCACGGACGGCCGTTCCCTGCAGACTGACTATTTTTCCGTTGGTGGCGGATTCGTTCTGCGTGAAGGTGAAAGTCATCACGAGCAACGGACAGTCCGGCTTCCCTACCCTGCGCAAAACCCCAGCGAGCTGCTGCGCCATTGCACGGCCGCCGGGAAAAGCATCGCCCAGATCACCCGCGACAACGAGCAGGCCTGGCGCACGGAAGATGCCATCAACGCCTCCCTGGATGCGATCTGGCAGGTCATGCTGCAGGCCATTCATCGCGGCTGTCACAGCAGCGGCGAATTGCCCGGCGGCCTGCACGTGCTGCGGCGCGCTCCGGGCATCTGCCGGAAGCTGCTGGGCGAAGCCTACGACGCTACAGAAGACCAGGCCGTATGGCTGCGTACCATCAAGCAGCAGACGCCCGGCCTGGCCGAGGGTCTGCGCTGGCTTTCCTGCTTTGCGATGGCCGTCAACGAAGAAAATGCCAACCTCGGCCGTGTCGTGACCGCACCGACCAACGGTGCCGCAGGTGTCATTCCGGCGGTGCTGCTCTATCACGTGGCGTTCAACACCGAGGCCCGGGCCGAGGATGTGCGGAACTTCCTTCTGGTCGCCGGTGAGATCGGCACGCATTTCAAGAAGGGCGCCACCATTTCCGCTGCGATGGGCGGTTGCCAGGCCGAAATTGGCGTCTCCTCAGCCATGGCCGCCGCCGCGCTGACCGAGGTCCTGGGTGGCAGCGTGAGGCAGGCCCTGATGGCCGCCGAAATCGCCATGGAACATCACCTGGGCCTGACCTGTGACCCGGTGGGAGGCCTGGTGCAGGTTCCCTGCATCGAGCGCAACACCATGGGGGCGGTCAAGGCCGTCAATGCCGCCCAGATTGCGCTGGTGAGCGACCCGGACTCTGCACGGGTCTCACTGGATGCCGTCATTCGCACCATGGACCAGACGGCGCGGGACATGAGCAGCCGCTACAAGGAAACCAG
>JBFHON010000175.1:0-6197 GCA_041593295.1 Oceanococcaceae bacterium
ATCCCGGTCATCGCCAACGGCGATATTCGTTCCCCCGCAGACGCCCTGCGCGTACTCGAGGCCACCGATGCCGATGGACTGATGATCGGTCGCGCCGCACTGGGCCGGCCGTGGCTGTTTCGCGAAGTCCGGGCGGCATTGGCCGGGCAACCGATCCCGGATGCTCCGGGTCAACAGGAACTTCTGCCCTGGGTCCACCAGCATGCCCGCGCTGTCGATGCGCATTATGGTGTCCGGCTCGGCCTCAAGGTTTTTCGCAAGCATCTGGCCGGGTGGCTCGACCATTTCCACCTGCCCGCTGACCTGCGGGTTACGATCCTGCGTGCGGCATCCCGCGATGAAGGTCTGGAGTTGTTGAGCCAGGCCATTCCCCAGTCCTGATACCCCGAGCGCACCCGGAGACCTTCGATATCAAAGCCCGAAAGAACCTGCTCAGTCTCGGCGTGGTGCTCCTCGCCATCGTTCTTGTCCTTGTCCTCAGAGCCACCCGGCCGGAGACGGTTGTGGCAAAGGTGGATGAAACCCGGTTCAGTGTTCGCACCATGACAGCCACTCCCGGTTTACTGCACCCGGAACTGACGCTGATCGCGGCCATCGGCAGTGCGGCGCAACCCACACTGACTGCGGCGCTGTCCGCCGAAGTGCTGCATGTGCATGTCCGCGAAGGGCAACGCATTCCGCGCGGTGAACTGCTGATTGAACTGGACGACCGGGATGCCGATGTGCAGCTGAGTCAGGCGCGCGCAGACCTGGCCCAGGCCGAGGCCAACCTGCGCCTGGAGCAGGAGCAGGTCCGCGCCAACCGTGACAACCTCGCACGCGAGCAGGAACTGGCACGCCTCAGCGAGGCCGAACTGGCGCGCCTGGTCCGGCTGCGTGACAAGGGTCTGGTTTCCGAGGCCGACATCAGCCTGGCCAAGCAGAATCACCAGAAGGTGCTGCTGAGTCTGGCTGCGCGCGAGCAAGCGGTTGCGCTGGCTCCGGCCCGTGCGCAACAGGCTGCAGCACGGGTCCGGGCGGCGGAGGCCAGCACCCAGGCGGCGGAGCTGCAGATGGAGCGGACCCAGATTCTCGCGCCTTTTGACGCTGTGATCACCCGCATTCACGTCGAACAGGGTTCGCGCATCAGCCCCGGGGCTGCACTGGTTTCCCTGTATGACGCGAACCGCATCGAGTTCGTTGTGGATGTGCCTACCCGGTACCTGGGTGAGTTGCAGCGCAGCCTGGAGAGCGGCCAGGTCACCAGCGGGCAGATCCGTTTCGGCGGCGACACACTGCCGGTCAGACTGCTGCGTCTGGGCGGCGAGTCCCGTGGTGGCGCCGTTCAGGCCTGGTTCGGGCAAGAGGGGCCGGTATCCCTTCCTACCGGCATTCGCGTACCGCTCACGCTGCGACTGCCGGCCGTGGCGAATGCCATGGCCTTGCCGGAATCCGGGCTATACGACCTGTCCAAAGTGTTCCGGGTGGTCGACGGGCGCCTGCAAAGCCTCAGCGTCCAGGTACACGGGCGCCAGGGCAATGATGTGGTCATCAGCCATCCGGACCTGCGTGCGGATGACGTGCTGCTGGTCACGCACCTGGCCAACGCAGCCACCGGATTGGCAATCAATGAACTGCGCTAGGGCCCGCACGTGACGGACCTGCTCCCGAATTCGACGCCCCGGGAAGCCCGCGGCCTGGTAAGCACCTTTGCGCGCCATCCGGTGGCTGCCAACCTGCTGATGGTGGTCATGATTCTGTCCGGACTGTGGGGGCTGGCCAAGCTCAACACGCAGTTCTTCCCCACCTTCGACATCGATTTCGTCCGGGTGAGCATCGTCTGGGAAGGGGCCAGCGCCGAAGACATCGAATCCGGGATCACCGAGGTGGTCGAGGACCGGCTTCGGACCGTCGCCGGGATCAATGAACTGTCGTCGACTTCGATGCAGGGCGTGTCCATGCTGTGGCTGCGCTTTGACGACGGCGTCGACTTGAACGCCGCCGCCGATGACATCGACGAGCGCATTTCCAGCATTCGCAACCTGCCCGAATCCGCCGAAGAGCCCCGCATCTCCATCCTCGAAAATCGGGAACTTATTGCGCGCGTTGTGCTTTCCGGCCTGCCGGACCGGGACGAGTTACAGCCTCTGGCCCGCAACCTCGAGCGGGAACTGCTGGACCTGGGCGTGGAAGAGATACGCATCCTGGGTTTGCCGGCCGAGGAAATAGCGATCAGCGTCGAACCGAGCACGCTGGCCGCGCTGGACCTGACGCTACCGGAGCTGGCAGCTGCCATCCGGGGGCGCTCGCAGGATCTGCCCGTCGGGCTGCTCGCGGAACATTCCACCGCGCGCGAACTGCGCGCCGTGGAAAAGCGTCGCAGCGAGTACGCACTGGGCAACCTGCTACTCCCGACCCGCAGCGGCGAGCAGACGCTTGCGCTTGCCGATATCAGCAGCATCAACCGCCAGCCAAAGACTGACGAAATCCTGGTTCAGGTGAAGGGCCAGCCGGCCATCGAACTCGGCTTGTACCGGGCCAAGACCCAGGATGCCCTGAAAACAGCAGAAACCGTCAATGACTGGCTGAGCGATGCGCGGCAGCGCTTGCCACCGGAACTCGCGTTGACCGTCTATGACGAACAATGGCGTCCATTGCAGGAGCGGATTTCGCTGCTGCTGAAAAACGGCGCATCGGGTCTGGTCCTGATTGTGGCCATTCTGTACCTGTTCCTCCATGGCCGCGTTGCGTTCTGGGTCACGGTGGGCATCCCGGTGTCGTTTCTGGCGACCCTCTGCGTGCTGTACGCAACGGGAGGCAGCATCAACATGCTGTCCCTGTTCGCGATGATTATGGCGCTGGGCATCATCGTGGATGACGCCATCGTGGTTGGCGAGGATGCTGCTGCGCACTATGACGCGGGAGAAGATGCGCTGGGCGCTGCCGAGGGGGGAGCACGCCGCATGTTCTGGCCGGTGGTCAGCTCCTCCGCGACGACGGTGGCTGCCTTTCTGCCTCTGATGCTGATTGGCGACTACATTGGCGCCATCCTGAAAGCGATCCCCTGGGTGGTCATCTGCGTCATCGTTGCGTCGTTGATCGAGAGCTTTCTCATCCTCCCCGGGCACCTGCGGCATTCGCTTGCCGCCGTGCATCACCGCCCCCCTCCCCGCTGGCGCGCACGCTTCGACGCGGGTTTCAATCATTTGCGCGAAGGCCCCTTCCGGCTATTTGTGCGTGGCGCCTTGCACAACCGGCGGCTGGTCCTCGCCTCCTGTCTGGCCGCCCTGATACTGACGATCGGCCTGCTCGCTGGTGGGCGGGTGAAATTCAACTTCTTCCCCACTCCGGAGCTCAATTCGCTGATTGCCAACGTCGGCTTTGCTGCCGGCACACCCGACGAGGACGTTGCATCCTTCCTGAATGAACTGGAGCGCGGACTGGAAGTGGTGAACCAGGACCTGGGTGGTGACTTTGTCGTCGCCGCCGTCGGCCGCCTCGGCATGAGCATTCAGCCCGGCACCAATTTCACCCGCTCCGGCCGGCAGTACGCCCACATGCAGGTCGAGCTGAAACCCTCTGACCAAAGACGTGTCCGCAATGGCGAGTTCATTGACCGCTGGACCCGGGAACTCACCTTGCCCCCGGGGCTGGACAATTTTGCCGTATTCGAACCGTCCATCGGTCCACCGGGCCGCGACATCGAATTGCGCATCGTCGGCGATGATCTGGAGGCCATCAAAGGTGCCGCGCTCGAACTTGCCGAAATTCTCGGAGCAACCCCGGGCGTGTCCGGCATCGACGATGACACCCCCTATGGTCGCGAGCAGATCCTGTACTCGATCAACGCCGAAGGTGAGGCGCTGGGGCTGAACACCAGCAGCCTGGGAGCCCAGTTGCGCGCAGCGCTGGATGGCGAACTGGTGCAGATATTCCAGGATGACGGTGCGGAAATCGAGGTGCGGCTGCAATTAACCGAGTCGGACACCGACAGCCTGGTCGGGCTGCAGAGTCTGCCGATCCGAACTCCCAGTGGGGTCGTTATTCCCCTGGGCAATGTGGTCGATTTTCGCACGCAGCGGGGCTTTGACCGGATTCGGCGAAGCGAAGGCCGGCGGGCGATCAAGGTCAGTGCAGATATCGACGAGACACAAGCCAACCCCACCGTGCTGCGCGCCCGACTCGCCGCGGAAGTCATACCCGAGCTGGAAGCACGGCATCCCGTTCGCATTGGCCAGACCGGCCAGGCCGAAAATCAGGCCAATACTTTCAGCGACATGAAGCGTGGACTGCTGTACGCACTGGCGCTGATCTACATCGTGCTCGCCTGGGTGTTCGCATCCTGGGGGTGGCCGCTGCTGGTCATGAGCATCATTCCCTTCGGGCTTGTCGGCGCGCTGATGGGCCACTGGCTGATGGGAATGGACCTGACGATTCTCTCCCTGTTCGGGTTTTTCGGCCTTTCCGGCATCGTCGTGAATGACTCGATCATTCTGGTGGTGTTCTACAAGGAACTGCGCGACAAGGGCCTGGCCGTGCAGCAGGCGCTCGAAGACGCCTCGTGCCTGCGTCTGCGCGCAGTGCTGCTGACCTCGCTCACGACCATTGGCGGACTGATACCCCTGATGTTCGAAACCAGCCTGCAGGCGCAATTCCTCATCCCGATGGCCGCCTCCATCGTGTTTGGCCTGGCTTTTGCTACGCTTTTGGTGCTGGTGCTGGTGCCCACTCTGCTGTCGCTTTATGAGCAGTTTTTTGCATCTTCAGCCCGGCATCAGAATTCACGTCCAGCCATCGCAACCTGACAGGAATTCGTCAAAAATTTGCGCCCGCGTAATGGATATGTCATGTTTCCATTGCTAGGTGCGAAATGTCGTTGCACATTGACGTGCACCAGAACTACAAGTTATGGAGAATCTACAATGAAACTATTCAAGGCTGCTGCCTTTGTTGCGGCGTGTATCACCGCCCCTGTAGCGCACTCGGCGGAAGTCGGTTCGGGAACGCTGACGCTGTCCGAAACCACCTTCACCTTCGAAGGCGGCCCCATCGTTGGCACCAACGCGACCAACGCCGCCGGCCTGGAATGCATCGACCCGATCCTGCCCTGCGACAGCTTCGCGCTGACCACGGACCTGCCCGAAGAGCTGGCTGAGTATTTCCCCACCTCGCTGATTCGCGTCCTGCTCGGGCCAACCGACAGCCCGAGCGGCGCCGACGACTATGACCTTCAGCTGCTGGACAGCGATGGTGATGTCATCGCCGAGTCCACCTCCGAAGGTGCCGTTGAAGGGGTGTCCGTCGTCGCGCTGGGTGGCGTAAACGAGTACACCGTTAATGTGGTGCACTGGCTGGTTGCCGGCGGTAGCTACAGCGCCACCATCGAATTGAGCCTCGGCATGCCTTCCGAAGACAAGACGGATGAAGAAGTCGCTGCCTGGCTGGAAGAAAACGGGGGATCAACCCTCATGCAGGCGCGCGCCCGCGCCGCGACCAACCCGAGTTCTGTCGGCGGCGGTGCAGCCGGCTGGCTGTCTCTGGTGCTGCTGGGTATGCTCGGCCTGAGCCGCCGCCGCTAATCCGGACCTGAAACTGCAATTGCATGCCCCGCTCCATGCGGGGCGTGCTCATTTCTGTTGGAGAACCTGAAATGAAAACCGCCATGAAAGGCATTGCTGCTGGTTGTGCGATCGCCTTCGCATTCAGCGCGCAAGCCGCCGAAGTGGGCAGTGGCACACTGACCCTGACCGAAACCTCGATCGATTTCAGCAACGACCTGATATTCGGTGTCAATGTCACGAATGTGGCAGAAATTACCTGCATCGACCCGGTGCTGGCCTGCGATCAGTTTGCGCTCACCGTTGACCTGCCGGAAGACCTCGGCGTCTACTTCCCCACCGCATTGATGCGGATTGTGCTGGATGACGCCAACAGCATCACCGGCGTGGATGACTTTGACCTCGCCCTCTATGACGGTGCCGGAAACCAGATTGCCAGTTCGGGCAACCTGCCCGGCGAACCGGAAACGGCAAGCGCTGTCGCCATAGGTGGTGTCAGCAATTACACCGTTGAGATCATCCACTGGCTGGTGCTCGGTGGTGGCTATACGCTGGATATCGATCTCGACCTGGGAATTCCCTCGGATGATGTCACTGACGCCGAGCTGGCGGCATGGATCGAAGAGAACACCAGCGGTGCCGGCCTGTACGCCGACTCAC
>JBFHON010000176.1:0-6190 GCA_041593295.1 Oceanococcaceae bacterium
GGCATTCTTGCGGTCGATAATGTACTCTTCCGGGTCCTGATCCCAGAAATTGGTGTCACGGTTGCCCGAGACGTACCACATCGCGACCTGGTCGCCCTTCTTAATCGTCTTGCCACGGAGGGTGACATCTTCAAGCGCGGTGCGGCGCATGAAGGAAAGCGGTGTCTGCCAGCGGATCGTCTCCGACACCATGTTCGGGATCAGGCTCGGATCTTCCTTCAGCTTGGCATACTGTTCCGGGTACTTGTTTAGGGCGTAGACCGAAGCCGACATCGTGTTTCGGCTGGTGTCATTGCCACCGACGATCAGCAGGGCCAGGTTGCCGATGAATTCCATCGGCCGGTTGATCATGTCCTGCGTGTCCGGGTTGCCGAGCAGCAGGCTGATGAGATCAAAACCCATCTCCTCGCCCCGCGCCTTGCGGGCCTCTTTCTCACGCCAGAGCGCCGAAAAATGCCGCGCCATCTCGGCAACCCCGGCGAAGGTCTCATCCATGTCCGCCGAGCCGCCGGTGGTCTCCGGGCTGCCCGCTGCCAGGTCCGACCAGTACACCAGCTTGTGCCGCTTCTCGTAGGGGAAATCCAGCAAGGTTGCAAGCATGCGGGCCGTCAACTCGATGGAGACCTCCTGCACCCAGTCGAAGGGCTGGCCGACCGGAAGCCGGTCCAGAACCTCTTCGGTGCGTCGCCGGATCAGCCCCTCCATTTCTTTCAGGTTCTGCGGTGCCACCACACCCTGCACCGCCTTTCGCTGCACATCATGCCGGGGCGGGTCCATGGCGATGAAGGTTTCCACCGCCAGACCTTCCGGCCGGTCCCCGAGCAGGATGATCGGCTCGGCCGAAAACAGCTCATGGTTGCGATCCACGAACATGATGTCTTCGTAGCGCATGATCGACCAGAAAGGACCAAAGGGGCTGCTTTCCTGATAGTGCACCGGGCACTCGTCACGCAGCCGCTTGAAGTACGACGCCCATTGGCCCTGTCGATACAGAAAGGGGTTGCTGAGGTCGATGTCCTCGATCGCCAGCGTCTCCACATCGGGGATGGGTTCCTCGACGAAATGCGGCAGTACAGGCGCTTTCAGAACCCTGTTGCGTGCTTTCAGGAACAGGTGCGCCCCACGAATCTGCAGATGGATCGGAACGCTGGCGGCGGCTCTTTCGAGCACGGAAGAAATCAGGGTCATATTGGTCACACCGAAAGTGGCAAAGGTGGAAGGGTGCTCGCGGCTCGTACCCGGGTTTTCCCCGGACTACATCTGAAACTCCGGCAACCGCACGACCATGCCGTCCATCGCCGAGCTGGTCGTGATCTGACAGGACAGCCGGGAATGGGCCTCCTTCTCCGGTGTCATGTCCAGTATCTGCAACTCATCGGCCGTCGCCGTACCCGCGATGCCGGCCCAGTCGGCCTCGACGATGACATGGCAGGTCCCGCAGGCGCAGGACCCACCGCAGTCGGCATCAATCCCGGGCACACCGTTGTCCATCGCCGTCTGCATCAGTGAGCGACCCTCCTGGATGTCCACCGTGTGCGCTGTGCCATCGTGCTCTACAAAGGTCATCGTCGCCATGTCTTGTCTCCTTGTTGCGGAAGTCTCGGCAGCATTCGCCACCCCGGAATTGCGGTTTGCCAAAGTGTTGCCGGACACCCGGGACGCCCCTGCAAATGAATCGCCCTGAACCGGCGCGCAAGCGCCTCCCGGAAGAACGTCCCGGAGCGACCGGCTACTAACATTACACAATCAATCTACTATTTGGTAGTTTTTTACCAAAGCATTTGCACCGGGCACGCTCACTACCTGCAGATTGTCCGACCGCAGCGAAGCCCCTAAGCTGACACCGCCCCACACCGAGCACCCGCATGGCCCGCCCCCGAAAACAGCAAAACACCCCGGACACACGCGAAAACATCCTGCGTGCAGCCCGGATCGAGTTCGCCGCCCACGGGATCGCCGCACCGCTGGATGCCATCGCCAAACGCTGCGGAATCCGCCGCCCCTCGCTGCTGCACCACTTTCCGTCGAAAACCGCGCTGATCGCCGCGGTGACCGACGACATCGTGCGCATGGCCCGGGAACGACTCCTCAGCGCAATCGCCAAAGGCCAGGGTGACTACGTCAACACCATGCACAGCATCGTCGCCGTGCTGCGTGAGCTGGAGGCGGAAGAACAAGGCGTCGCCGGCGCGCTGCTGCACGCGATGCTTGCCGAGGAAGACGGAGGCGCCGTGAACCGCAAGATCGGCGAGTTCATCGACATCATCTACTCCACCATCATCATCGCCGGTGTTTCCCGCGGCTCGCCCCCCGAGGAGCTCCGCGCCGCCCTTGCCCATCTGGTCATGGGCGAGTTCACCCGGATCGCCCTGGGCGCACACGCCCGAGTGCTCTGGGGCGATGGCGACGGCGTCAATCCGCTGTTCAACAGCTATTTTCTGCGTGACAAGCCGGCAGAGTGAATAAACAGCTCACCTGGCAAGCCTTCCAAGACCAGGCGCCAGCGCCAGCACCTTGAAGTAATCTCGCAGCTCTTGCCAATACAACGGGCACAAAAAAGCCGGCTCATAGCCGGCTTTTTCTTTCAATATTGGCTCCCGAGGACGGGCTCGAACCGCCGACCCAGTGATTAACAGTCACTTGCTCTACCAACTGAGCTACTCGGGAACGTTAAGCGCGCATTATGACATCGCTCACAATCCGCTTCAACACTCAAAAAGCGTTTCTTTATCGATCAAACACTTACGCGCCCAAGGCTCGGGAAAGCCGCGCAATCGCCTCATCGAGGGCTTCCTGGCTGGTCGCGTAGCTCAACCGCATGTGCCCCGGCGTACCAAAAGCCGACCCCGGAACCAGGGCCACTTCCGCCTTTTCCAGCAGCAGTTCGCCGAGTTCGACATCGTTGGCACAGCCCATGCTTTCAATCGCCCCGTGGAAACTCGGGAAGGCATAGAAGGTCCCGTCGGAAGGAATGCAGCTCACACCGGGGAGCGCATTCAGACCGGCCACGACCTTGTCATGCCGGCTACGGAAGGCCTTGACCATTTCCACCACGCAATCCTGGCTGCCGTTCAGGGCAGCGGCCGCAGCAACCTGTGAGATCGAGCACGGGTTGGAGGTGCTCTGCGACTGCACCTTGGCCATGGCCTTGATCAAGGGCACCGGCCCGGCGGCGTAACCAATCCGCCAGCCGGTCATGGCATAGGCCTTGGAAACACCGTGCAGCACGATGGTGCGCTCGTAGAGATCCGGAGCCGCCATCACGATGTTGGCGAACGGCTCGTCCGCCCAGAGGATCGACTCGTACATGTCATCGGTGGCCACCAGCACATGCGGGTTGCGACGCAGCACCTCGGCCAGCGCTTCCAGCTCGGCGCGTGTGTAGGCCTTGCCGGAGGGGTTGGACGGGCTGTTCAGAACCAGCAGACGGGTCCTGGGCGTAATGGAGGCTTCGAGCTGCTCGGGGCGAATCTTGAAATCCTGCTCCTGCCCGGCCTCGACGATCACCGGTGTGCCGTCGGCGATCAGCACCATGTCCGGGTAGCTGACCCAGTACGGCGCCGGGATGATGACTTCGTCACCGGTGTTCAGCAGCGCCTGGCACAGGTTGAAGAAACTCTGCTTGCCACCGGAGCTGACCAGAACCTGCTCACGGCTGAATTCCAGCCCATTGTCGCGCTGGAACTTGCCGATGACGGCATCCTTCAGCTCGTTGGTGCCGCCGACAGCGGTGTATTTGGTCTGACCGTTGGCAATCGCAGCCGTGGCCGCCGCCTTGATATGGTCGGGAGTATCAAAATCGGGCTCACCGGCCCCAAGACCAATGACATCACGCCCTGCGGCACGCAGCTCGGCAGCGCGGGCGGTGACGGCCAGGGTCGGCGAAGGTTTGATTCGATTGACGCGGTCTGAAAGAGCAATGCTCACGGCGTATCCTGCGGCTTGTGGGCGGAATTCCGCATTTTAATCTTTTGTAGCGATTGCATGACTGATTTTGTCGAACACGAGCGTTTTCGCCTGGAAGCCGACTGGGCCCCTGCCGGCGACCAGCCCCAGGCCATCACCAGCATGGTCGAAGGACTGAACGACGGCCTGACGCACCAGACCCTGCTTGGCGTCACCGGGTCGGGCAAGACCTTTTCCATCGCCAATGTCATCGCTGAAGTGCAGCGCCCGGCCCTGATCATGGCGCCCAACAAGACGTTGGCGGGCCAGCTTTACGGCGAGTTCAAGGAGTTCTTTCCGCACAACGCGGTGGAATACTTCGTTTCCTATTACGACTACTACCAGCCGGAGGCCTATGTCCCCTCCTCCGACACCTTCATCGAGAAGGACTCCTCGGTCAACGACCACATCGAGCAGATGCGGCTGTCGGCCACCAAGTCGATCCTGACCCGTCGCGACACCATTATCGTGGCCACCGTTTCCGCGATTTATGGCCTGGGTGACCCGGAAAGCTATTTCCAGATGGTCATCCACATGCGCAAGGGCGAGCGCATTGCACAGCGCGACCTGCTCGCGCAGCTCACCAGCCTGCAATACACCCGCAACGACGTGATGCTGGAGCGCGGCACCTTCCGCGTCCGCGGGGATGTCATCGACATTTTCCCGGCCGAAGCCGAGGCCGAAGGCGTGCGGGTGGAGTTGTTCGACGACGAAATCGACAACATCACCATTTTCGACCCGCTGACCGGGCAGACCCGGCGCCGGGTGCCGCGTTACACCATCTTCCCGAAGACCCACTACGTCTCCACCCGCAAGCGGCAGGAAGACATGCAGGAGCTGATCAAGGACGAATTGCAGCGACGCATTGCCTACTTCCGCAAACACGACAAGCTGCTTGAGGCCCAGCGCATCGAACAGCGCGTGAACTTCGACCTGGAGATGATCCAGGAACTGGGCTACTGCAACGGCATCGAGAACTACTCACGTTACCTGTCCGGGCGCGCGCCGGGCGAGCCACCCCCGACACTGATGGACTACCTGCCCGACGACGCCATCTTCATCGCCGACGAGTCCCACGTCACAATTCCGCAGATCGGCGCCATGTACAAAGGGGATCGTTCACGCAAGGAAACCCTGGTCCAGTACGGGTTCCGGCTGCCCTCGGCGCTGGACAACCGGCCGCTGCGCTTCGAGGAGTTTGAACGCCTCACCGCACAGACCATCTTCGTCTCCGCAACACCCGGCCCCTTCGAAGCCGAGCATGCCGGCCAGGTCGTCGAACAGGTCGTTCGTCCTACCGGCCTGGTGGACCCCACCGTCGAGATCCGCCCGGTACGCGGCCAGGTCGACGACCTGCTGGGTGAGATCCGCATCCGGGCCGACAAGGGTGAGCGCGTGCTCGTGACCACGCTGACCAAACGCATGAGCGAACAGCTCACCGACTACCTGCAGGAAAACGGCGTGAAAGTCCGCTACCTGCACTCGGATATCGAAACCGTGGAGCGGGTGGAGATCATCCGCGATCTGCGCCGGGGGGAATTCGATGTGCTGGTCGGCATCAACCTGTTGCGGGAAGGGCTGGACATGCCCGAGGTATCGCTGGTGGCGATTCTGGATGCGGACAAGGAAGGCTTCCTGCGCTCCGAGCGCTCACTGATCCAGACCATGGGGCGAGCGGCGCGCAACCTGCACGGCAAGGCGATCCTGTATGCCGACCGGATCACCGGCTCCATGCAGCGCGCCATGGACGAAACGGAACGCCGCCGTAACAAGCAGATCGCCCATAATGCCGCCCATGGCATAGAGCCCCAGGCCCTGCGTCGCAAGATCACCGATGTGATGGAAGGGGCTGTGCCAACGGGAGGGCGTCGGCGCGGCGCCGATGCCGGGCGGCGGGTGGCCGAGCCGGCGGCGGATTACCGGGTGCAGCCAGAGGTACTCAGTCCAGATCAGGCGGTGAAAGAACTGCGCCGCCTGGAAGACGAAATGTACAAGGCCGCCGCCAAGCTGGATTTCGAGCAGGCGGCGCGACTGCGCGATCAGATGGCGGCGCTGCGCGAAACCAGTCTGCTGGCGGGCTGAGGCGGGTTATCCCGGGCCGCCGATCATCCGGCGCGGCCCGACGATCACCGCCGCCTGCAGCGGGGTTTGTCCGTAGCGGGCCATGCGCTCGAATACCTTGCGGTCTATCGGCAGATACTGCTTGTCGGCGATGCTGTCGCCGGCCTCGGTGTCCACCTCCGGA
>JBFHON010000177.1:0-6180 GCA_041593295.1 Oceanococcaceae bacterium
GGGCGGGCAGCAACCCGCCCGGGCCGCTGCCTCACCGCGTTTTGCCCGACTCCAGATAGTTGCCCACGGCGGTCAGCACCGCCTCCCACTCCTTGGGCGCAATGGTGTCAACCGGGTCATTGCCGAAACGCACACCGACCATGTTCAGCGATGGCGCCACGCTGACCCGCTGGTGCCCGTAGCCGGCCGCGGTGTAGTTACCGGACTCTTCCCCGCCCCAGTGCGGCCACATGTAACCGCGGGGCCCGCCGCCCCTGGCCTTGTCGTAGTTGTGCGAGGCCGCGACCCAGGCTGCGGGTACGATCTGCTTGCCGTCGAGGCTGCGCCCGCCATTACGGAACAGCTCGCCGAAACGCAGCATGTCGCGAGGCGTCGCCATCAGGCCCATCGACGCAAAGGTATTGCCCACCCGGTCAATCATGACCAGTGCATCATCCTGCATGCCGGCCGGGCGCCAGATCTTCTCGGAAAGAATATGCGCATAGGGCTTCTGGTAAATGTTCTCCAGCAACCAGGCCAGCATCTGGGCATCGCCACTGTTGTAGCGGTAGTACTCACCCGGCGGCGAAACGCGGGTCAACTTCAACAGGTACTCGTCCCGGGTCATGCCGTACAAACCGTTGGAGTGAAAATCCGCCCCCATCAGCACCAGCTGCTCGGGCTGGTGCACCGGCACGTCCACCCAGTAGGTACCCGACTCCATCTGCAGCAGGTCTTCGATGCTGACCCCTTCCCAGACCGTATCGGCCGCATCCGGGATGTACTTCTTGATGGGGTCGTAAATCGATTCGACCAACCCCTCGGCCACGGCAATCCCGACCAGTGCGGTGGTGACGGATTTGGTTACCGACCACATGTGGGCGCGGGTATCGGAGTTGTAGCCGTTCTGGTAGTGCTCGTAGATGAACTGCCCGTTGTGTGCAAAAGCGATGGCATTGGTGGAGCCGCTCTGCATGTACTCCTCCACCGTACGGGTGCGGCCGTTGACCTCGTAAGTCAGCTGGCTGAGATCCACCTGCGCGGCCGGCATGTTGGCGCTGGCCGGGTCGGCCTTCACCACCTGGGTGGGAAGAATCACGATCACGGTCGTGGCATCAACCGGCAGCAGCAGGATCGAGAATTCGCCATCCATCGTGTCTTCGAGCAACCGCACGGGCTGGCCACCACCGAGCAGCAGGTCGGCGCGAGCCTGCAGCAGGTCGATGACCGGGCCCACCGCCGGGGCAAATTCGTTCGGTGTCGGGTAATAACGCCCCAGGTGCATGGCGACCACGTCGCCCAGGCCATCCGGCAGCGTCGCCAGCGCGGTGACCACTTCGTCCGGGTCGGATGGCAGCGAATACATGCCGCTGCGCTCGACCATGTGCACCAGTTCTTCGACCAGGATCACGCCTTCGTCGGGCGGGTCATCGGCGGTGGTGTCGGCACTGCGAAACCCGGTGGGGTCCAGCTCCGTGGTGGTGTCTTCGATGGTGGCGTCGCAGGCCGCGAGCGCCCCGGCAATAAAGATGGCGCCCGCGAAGCGGTGCCAGGCACATGAATGCATGGTTCTTTGTCTCCCCAATTGTGGTGTCACTGTCGTGGCGGCCATGATGCCAGAACCGCAGGCCGAACCCGGGCTTGTCGCGGCCGCTGCAGAGCCGGATCAGCCGCTGGGGGCGCCTTGTGACTTGCGTGGCGGCACCGACCCCGCCTCGGCGCGCTGCGTTTCATCCCGGCGCAGAAACACCCGCGCGGGATCGACAATGCCGGACTCGATATTCAGCAGGTTGAGCACGGTATCGAAAACATCCGACTGGGGGTATTCCTCGCGTTGTTCGACCTGGAGGGGCACCGAGGCCTTCACCAGCAGCGGAACATCGGACTGTTCCGGGGGCAACGCAACGCCCGGCGGCATGCCGTGGAAAATGCGCCCGCCCTCGAGCAGGGACTCGCCATGATCAGAAAGATAAATGAACACGTAGGGCAGGCCGGACGCGTCCAGCTCGCGCAACATCCCCCCGACCACATAGTCCACGTAAAGGATGGTGTTGTCGTAGGAATTGATCAGCTCTTCGGGCGTGCACTGGTTGATCACATCCGCATCCAGGCATTGCGGCCGGAACTGCTGAAACTCCGGCGGGTGCCGCTTGGAGTACAGCGGTCCGTGGCTGCCACCACCGGCATGCAGGACAAGGAACCGTTGACCACCGCGATAACTGCGCAGGCTGTCGGCCAGCAGCGGGATCAGATCCTCGTCATAGCACTGGCCCTCGTGCCCGCAGTCATGTGTCGCGATTTCACCCACGGCATCGCAATTGTCGTACAGCTTGAAATTGACATAGCAGGAGGTATCCACGCCCATTTGCGACGTCGCCGAGACCAGCTTCACGTCACCCTTGGTGAGGATTTTCTGCAGGGCCAGAATGGTGGTGCCGATACTGGCCTTGCCATTGAGCACCCGGATGTCCGGGTCCTGCGACAGGATGGGGTTGGTCGGATTGCCCGCGTAGCCATACAGCGAGAAATTCTGCTGCCGCGAGGTTTCCCCGATGGCAAGCACGACTACCAGATCCTGCTCGGCGGTGACCCGGCCGCTGATGGTCGTCGGGGTGCTGTTCCTGCGCTGGTGGTCGCTGACCGCGCGCTGCACCACACTGGCCACACTGCGCACGTAGTTCACCGGCACCAGCATGTGGATGATGTACTTGTCCGAGATATTGCCCGCCCGATGGATGCCGTCGTACTGCGAGTACGCCAGCCCGGTTCCCAGTCCCAGCGTGAGCACCAGGGTCAGCAGCGATTTCGACAGATACACCGCCGGCCTGCCGAAACGGACCTGAACCCGGCTCAGCAGCCAGATCGGCAGCACGATCAGCCCGGCGACATAAGGCAGCATGTGGATCGTCAGCAGGCCACTGACTTCGGTCGGGTCGGTATGGAAAACGTTTTCGACCATGGTGCGGTCGATCGCGATGTTGTACTTGTCGATGAAATAGGTGGCCAGCGCACTGAGCACGATGAACACCAGCGCCACGGGCTTGATGGTCCAGCGATGTGCAAACAGCAGAAAGATGACCAGAAACAGGACCCAGCCCACAAACAGGTAGGCGAAGAAGGCCGCGTAGTCCACGCCACCCGGCATGCGAAACCACCTTTCCAGCGCATCGACATTCAGGGCGTTGCAGGCCATGAACAGGGCTGCCGTGAACAGCAGCGAGAAGGAAATGTGGGATAGCTCGTATCGCTTCCCGTAAAAAAGGCGCATGGGCAGGGTGTCAAAGGTGGGCGTGATCCGTCGCCTGAGAGCCGGCAGCGGTCAGCACGGAGAGGGGGAAACGGTGAGCGACACCAGCGCCGCCAACGCGCACCATCTTAGTCCCATCATTTCCCCGCAGCCATGCAACCAGGGCCGGCTTCCGGGGCCTTCGTGCACATCCCGTCTACCGGCCGGCGAGCCGGGTCGTTATCGTCCCGAGCAGGTCCCGCACCGCCATGGGGCTGCTCTGCGCCGCGTCCGTTGCCTGTGCCACACAACTCAGAATGGCCTGCCGGTCGGCCGGAGTCAGTGTGTAGGCCTGATCCAGTTGCAGACCACGCATGCTCCAGTCCGCAAAACTGCGCGCCTCGATCTGCGCTTCGTGCAGGATCTGGAAATCACCGTGCCGGGGGTCCCGTGCAATTTTTTCGGCCAGCTCTTCCACCACGGCCGAGTCGCCTTCGAGTACCTGAAAGTAATGATTGGCCTGGCGCACCAGCAGCCCGGTCACATTGCGACTGGCATTGCGAACCGCAAAATCCGCACACATGCGCAGCAGCTGGTTGGCATCCGCCGGCTGCGTGGAGGTGCTGATGTACATGAGGCGTTTCAACGTCATCGCGCACTCCGGGGCGAATACAGGGTGAGATGCGGGGGCAAGCGGTACAGGGTCATCCGTACACGATGCAAGAACAGGGCACCGGCAGCCCCGGCCAGCAACCCAACAGGATTTCCCGGCCGGACACCCGGCACCGTCTCGCCCACGAAGGCCATGCCAGCGACCTTGCGGGGAGCTTTCCAGCAACTGCCGGGCAAGCTGGCTACCGGCTGGACGCCCCCCGGAAACGGGTGTTTAAATGAGCGGCTTTTCCGCCCCACGCCGAACAGCTACCGTGCTCCGTCATCGTTTCTCCAACCAGGCGCCAGGCGCCACATCACAGTTCCCGCCCGCACCCCTGGCCCGTACGGCCATCCGCCTGCTGCTTCCCGCGCTCCTGCTGCTGGGCGGCTGCGGCGAAGGTGGTAGCCGGCTGACGGCTGACCCCACCAACGAGCGAGCCGCTGCCGCCGGGCCGGCGCGGGTTGTGGTCTCGGTGGTCGATACGGCAATCAACCCCTACCACGACTTTTTCTATGCCGGCAGTGTGGCCTACCCCGACGCCCCACCCTCCAGCGTGTCGCCCACGGTGCTTGCCGAACTGGGTGTAGCCCCCGAAAACCACATCGCCCTGACCCGCAGCGGCGACATCGCTGCCGATATCGCTGCCGATGCCCGGTTCTGGGACCGCGTCGAGCGTGGCACGCCGTACTGGTTCCAGGGGACAAACATCGTTGCGGTGTCCTTTTGCGAGGAATCCCTGCGACCACTGCTGCCACAGACCGAAAAGAACCCGCACGGCGTCGGCGTGAGTGCCTCGGTGCTCAAGGCCAACCCGGAGGCGGTGCTGCTGTTTGTCGAATCCTGCGCCGAACCCGAACCGCACGAACTGCGCTACGTGCTCGAACACCCGGCCGTCGACATGCTCGCCTTCAGCTACAACCTCGGTCTGCCAATCACCGAGGCCGGTGCATATCGCGGCGTGGTCGAGCTGGGCAAGATGATCTTCCAGGCTGCCGGGAACTACATTGTTCCGTCGATTTACCAGGGCGGGCCAGGCAGCTGGTGGACCATCGGCGTATCCGGTATCGACGAGCAGGCCAACGGCCAGTCCACCACCGGCGCCCTGCTGCCGGATTTTGTCGCGGGCTTCACCGACACCCTGCCCTTCTGCATGGACTGTGAATCCGAAATGCTGACCATCGGTGGCACCAGCATTTCGACCCCGCAGGCGACCGGGCTCGCCTCCCGCGTGCTGCTCGAACTGCGCCGCTGGCTGAACCACAGCGGGGGCATCGACCTTGGCGACGGCAGCCAGCCGGCGGCCATGGTGGTCGCGGGCGAGCAACGCATTCGCAACTGGGACCTGCGTCGCGCCCTGGAGGAAGCGGCATTCGTGGATTACGGCCCGGAGGATTACACAGTGCCGGAACCGCAAGTGGATATCGTCCCCATCAGTGCGGTGCCGATCAACCCCGTCGCTCCCTGGCTGCAACTCGCCTGGGGCGACCTGAGCACCGACCCCGCCAAGGGGGTCGTCGCGGAGACCCTTGCCCACCTCGGCTTTGGGGCACCCACCCGGGTCAAGCCGGAGGGGTTCTGCGCATTCATGGCCGAGCAAATGCGGTTTCGCCAGACCTACAGCGATGTGCGCGGCGAGGTCACGGGCGAAGTGGTGCCGACGCCCAACCCCTACCAGTTCTGTGATGGCTGACGGCTGAAAAAACCACCCGCAGGTTATTGGCAACTTTAGGCCACTGGCCTTTTTTGCCATTGAACATGATGCATCGACCGGGCAAGACTAGGGCCTGGAACGGCAGCAAGGCCGCTGCCGCAGATTTTTCTGCCGATGAATGGATACATCATGCTCAAAAAAACACTCATGCTCGCCGGCTTGTTCAGCCTTTCCCTGACGGCTCAGGCCGAGCCGTTTGAACTGGCCGACATCCCGGTCTGCCTCTCCCTGACCCCTGCTGCGATCAGCGTCGACAACACACCGCTGACCCTGGATGTGCGTGTGCTGCTGGACGGTGTCAGCGAAACCCGTGCCCAGCAGGTGATGTCCGATGCGGCACAGTCCTATACCAGCCTCGGCATCACCGTGGTGAGCAGCTACGAGCCGGTCAGCCTCAGCGGTGTCGATGCCGCCGGCCTGATCGACCAGGCCAAGGCCTACTACGGCGGCACCCGCCCCGAAGGCATCGACATTGTCTACGTGCTGACCGACAAGGACGTGGTCGACGCGGCAGCGACCGGCAGTGCGCTGGCCGGCCTGGCCGACTGCATTGGCGGGGTCAAATACGACGACCGCGCCTTTGCCGTGGGGGAAGCCTGGGACTCCAAC
>JBFHON010000178.1:0-6145 GCA_041593295.1 Oceanococcaceae bacterium
CAAGACGGGAAAGCTGGCGCTCGACCAGCCAGCGCAGGATTCTGACCGCGAGCAACAGGGCGACGACCAGGCCGGCAGCCACACCCCAGGTCATCATCGAATTACCCAGGATCATGGGATCAATTTCAGGCACAGCAGCTTCAATGTGGGGGACGCTGCCATCTTAACGGCGGCACGGATGTGCTGCGTTCGTCAGCGCAGTTTTCTCCGGTTTGCCCCGGGGTTTCTCCACGCGGCCTGCCACAAAGCTGGTCCTCCACCCGTTTCAGGCGCCCGGGGTGAATTATTACGATTGCACGCCCATGCGACTTCGCTGAAAATCGGGAGCTAACTAGGTACTGGAGACAGCGCGTGCTGAGATTTATTGGGTTGGGGCTTCTGCTCCCGCTGGTTTTGATGAGTTGCAACGGCGGTCGAGAAATGACCACCGGTGGTGTGGTTGATAGCTCGGAAGGACGGGTTTTCCGCATTGACCCGGGGCCGGATGCCACCACGAAAATGACCCTGGCGATGATCGATGCGCGCCCCAAGGACATCGTCGAGTTTGGTCCGGGCTATTACGAGCTGACATCGGGCATGCAGCTGACCAGCACGGAAAACATTCTGATTCGCGGTGCCGGGCGTGACGAGACCATTCTCTCCTTCAAGAACAGCACCAGTCAGGAAGGCTTCCTCGCCAGCAACGTCCGCGGCGTGACCGTCGAAGACCTGACGATCCTTGATTCCCCGGGTGATGCCTTCAAGCTGCAGGGCGTCAATTTCGGCACCCTGCGCCGGGTTCGCGCCATCTGGTCCAGCGGTCGTCTGACCGAAGACGAGGACACCATCACGGCGGACAACTTCCGCGACAAGCTGGATATCCAGTGTACGGACCCGGCCCGGCATAACCCGGCCAACCCCAACCCGCTGGAAACCGATACGACCTCGCCTGACTACAACGTCAGCGTGCTCTCCGGCCGTTACGGCATCTACCCGGTGAATTCGCAAAACATTCTGGTCGAGGACACCATTTCCGTGGGTGCTTCCGATGCCGGTATCTATGTGGGTCAGACCGACAACGCGATCATTCGCAACAGCATTGCGCGCTTCAACGTTTTCGGCTTTGAAATTGAAAACGTGCGCGGTGGCGAATATATCGACAACCTGGCCGAGTGCAACACCGGCGGATTCCTGGTCTATGACCTGGATGGCCTGACCCGCTACGGACAGAAAACCCGCGTGCACCGCAACGTGGCGCGTAACAACAACACCTACAACTTCGCCACGCCGGGAAGCATCGTGTCCAATGTGCCGCGAGGCTCGGGCATGATCACCCTGGGATACGACCAGATCGAAATCTTCGACAACGTGTTCGAAGACAACGGCACCGCGGGCATCATTCATACCAGCTATGAGCTGTTCGGCCCGCCCGGTGACAGACGTCTGGACATGTACACCGAAGGCGTACACATCTACAACAACGTGTTCCGCAACAACGGCAACGACCTGCCCCAGCCCGACGTTGCCACCATTGTCGCCACCGGTGGCGATCAGGTGACTTCCGTATTCCCGATGCTGGTGGGGCTGAAAATCGCTGCGGCCGGGGGTGAATACCGCGGTGGGCACATCATCTGGGATGGTTACGCAGACGAATACGACCCGGACTGCCCTTACCCCGTGGATGGCCAGGGACAACCGATCCCGGCGGACGAGGATGGCAAGCCGATCAGTGGCAACCACTACCCCAACCCGGACTGCCGCTACAACGCCTACAAGTTTGACGAGAACGGCGAGCGCATCAAGCCGAAATGGTGGTTCTCCTGTATTGATGCCAACAACGAATTCGACAGCGACAGCCTCACCTACGCCAACTTCCATGGCACCGATGGCCTGGAACTGCTGCTGAACACGGAAGGCTCCCTGACCGACCCCATTGGTGTAGCAAGCGGCATCGCCGGATTTGCGGCGGACCTCGACATGACGCCGCATGATTGCGTTGGCCAGTACGGCTCCAACCTGCCGCCTTTGCCGCCCATCGTGATTCCGCCGTATACGCCATCCGGCAACATCGACCCGGCACCCACAGCGGAAACGGTTGCCCGTCTGTGCAACGCCGCGGTCCCTACCGGCCAGGTGAACCTGGAGGCTTATTCTGTCGATTGCCCGACGCTGGACAAGTACCACCTCTTCAGCGACCCGGAAGACCCGATGAGTCTGCCCAATGGTCGCGGTGTACCGTTCACGCTGACCACCAAGCTGTTCTCGGATTACTCGAGCAAGTACCGGGTGGCCTACATGCCGGACGGTGAACAGGCGATTTACCGCGATGGTCAGGACGGCGAAAACGCGACCATCCTGTTCCCGGTGGGCACCATCATTGCGAAGAGCTTTGCCTTCCCCAACGAAAACACCGGTGAAGAGTACGTGGCTGAAACCCGTTTGCTGATCAAGCGGCAGCGGCGTGATGGCACCGTGTACTGGAGTGGCCTGGAGTATGTCTGGACCGAGGAAAACGGTCGCAAGGTCGCCAATCTTCAGCAGGAAGGTGGTGTGGCTTCAGTCGAGTGGGACTACCATGACGTGAATACGGGTACGCACTACACCGGTTCCACGGATGCCTATGCCCTGCCCAACGCGAACCAGTGCCAGATCTGCCATGCCAATGACGATGCGGAAACCGGCACGGCGCCCATTGGGCCCAAACCCCGGAATCTGAACCGTCCCTATGCTTCGGATTCGCCGCTGCCCCAGGGCACCGCAGCGCACCCGGTCAGTGGGCAGAACCAGATCCTGTGGTGGTGTGAAAACGGCCTGATGATGAACTGCCCGGCCGACATGCAGCTCGATCCGCTCACCAAGTACCTGACCAATGTGGAGCGGAACCCGACCTTCAATGTCCCGGGCGACTCGGGCTTTGTTGCGGGCACCGATGAGGACATCGAGGCGCGGGTCCGGGCCTATCTGGAAGTGAACTGTGCGCATTGCCACAACAATCGTGGCCTGGCCCAGAACACCGGCTTCTATCTGGACGTGTTCCGACCGGTCAATGACACCTATGGCATCTGCAAGGGACCGACAGCGAGTGGCACCGCAGGACGTGGCGGGCGTGAGTACGACATCGTCCCCGGAAGCGCCGCAGACTCGATCCTGCCCTACCGCCTGGGGCCGGAAGCCACAACCCTGGCCGCCATGATGCCGCCGCTGGCGCGCAGCACCGTGCACACCGAGGCTTTCGATCTGATTACGACCTGGATCGATACCGTTGTCGACGAAACCTACGACAACGCCGATGCGTGCAGCGGTGGAGGGGCGTTCGACTTCCCTCTTCCGGTTCGGTAACCGACAGCCACAAAAAAGCCCCGCTTTTGCGGGGCTTTTTTTTAACCGGGCTTGCTACATCACCTTGGTGGCGTAGTACCAGGTGATGCCAATGTAGGTTGTGTAGGTTTCTTTGTAGTTGAAGCTCTGCGCGCCAGCGCTGCGCAGGTCCTTGCTGTCGGACTCGGAAAACGACTGGTATTTCAGGTTGAAAGCCAGCGGGATCGAGCTGAGCAACAGCGTGGCCTTGGTGCTCAGGCCGGCGGTGTCCCAGTCCAGCGAGGTGGGCGTGTCTTCGTAGTTGTTGAAGTTGTAGGCCGCCGAGACCGACAGGTTCGCCCAGTCACCCATGGGGATACCCACATAGGATGCACCGAGGAAAAAGCCATCCTCGATGGCAAAGTCATCCGAAAACAGGCCGTCGCCCTGAACGGCACGCCGGTACCCGATGAAAGGCACGACATTGACAGGTGTCTTGTAGCCAGCGGTCAGCTTGAGGTCGGTGCGATCGAATTCCGCACTGCTGTCATCCACGTCAACCATGAAGTACTCAAGCTCCAGGTCGCTGATGATCGCGCCGCCGTTGTCCAGGGAATAGGCGTAGGTGAAACCCAGGTCTGCGGACAGGTAGGTGCCACTGGCATCGCTATTGAAGGTGCCGGTGGAGTCCGTGATACCAAGTTCGAAGTCGTAGGCGCCGTAGCCCAGTGGAGTGATCCTCCCCTGCAGTACGTGGTCGCCGGCCTGCGCGACCAGCGGGCTGAAGGCAAGGACAGCCGCTGCGGTGGCTGTGGTGATCGTCTGATTCATGAATCTCTCCTCCCGAATTATTTTTAGAAGTCGGAATACAGTATCAGAACCCAACCGGTACAGGCTTCTTCAGTTTTTTCTTGCGCTCCTCTTCTTCCTGCCGCGCTTGTTCCTGTTCGGCCACAGCCTGGCGCTCCTGCTCGGCCTGTATCCGCTCCGCCTCGAGACGCTGCAGACGCTCGGCTTCTGCCTGTTGCGCTTCACGACGTTCCCGATCCCGGCGATCCTGTTCGGCTTTGCGTCGTTGGGCCGCTTCCTGGGCCTGGCGTTTTTCTTCGGCTTCCCGGCGCGCCGCCTCCGCAGCAGCGGGATCGGCGGTGGGTTCTGCTGTTTGTTGCTGGGCTTTCTGCCGTGACTGACGTTCGGCCTCGATTTCGCGGGCGGTTTGTTCTTCGCGGGCTTTCTGTTCGGCCTCGGCCCTGCGTGCGGCTTCTTCCCGGGCCTTTTGCTCGGCGGCAGCGCGTGCAGCGGCTTCCTGCCGGGCTTTCAATTCGGCTTCTTCACGCGCCTTGCGTTCGGCTGCAGCCCGCTGCGCGGCCTCCTGCTGTGCACGCCTTTCGGCCTCTTCACGCGCCTTGAGCTGGGCCTGCCGCTGCGCTTCACGCGAGGCCGCCGCCGCTGCGGCTTTGGCGGCGCTGTCGTCTTCCGTTTCGCCGGCCTTTTCAACAGCTGCGGCCGGTGTGACCTCCTGTTGGCCGCTTTCTTCTGCGGTTGCGGGCGGCGGCACAGGCTCAATTGCGCTGTCCGGCTCGAGCAGGAACAGATAGGCCCCGCCGGATGCCGCTGCCAGCAACAGCACGATGGTTCCGAGGATTGCCGGCGAAAAGCCCGCTCGACCCGCAGATTTGCCCGGCTTGACCTCCGCCTTCGGCATGACGACGGTGGCACCGAAGTCGTCACTGGGTGTGCCGCCCCGGGTGGCCTGTGCGTTGGCAAAGCCCGCCCCCGCACCCGTTGTCAGCAGCTGTGTTTTCTCCTCATCCTGCCCGCCAGCTGCGGGGACGGTTTGCGTCCGGATGGGCGTTACCGCCGGGGTCTGGCCACCGGCTACGGGCATGCCCTGGGTGGTGTGGGCGTTGAACACCCCGGTCCAGTCACGCGGGAAGGTTTCATCGATATATGCCAGTGCTTCGTCAGCACTTTGCATCCGCGTTTCCGGCGACTTGGCCATCAGCTTTTCCAGCAGCGGCTGGAACTGGCTGTATTCATCGCTCAGAACCGGGATGGGCTCGTTGACATGCTGGAAGATGGTCGCGATGGGCGTGTCAGCCTTGTAGGGCGAACTCCCGGTGAGCATTTCGTAGAGGATGCAACCCAGGCTGTAGAGGTCGCTGCGGCCATCCACGGGCTTGCCGGTGGCCTGCTCGGGGCTGATGTAACGCGGCGTCCCGACGGCCATGCCGGTCTGCGTCATCTGTGTCTGCGAGTCCAGCACCTTGGCAATGCCGAAATCCGTCAGGGTGGGCGTGCCCTGTTCGTCATACATGATGTTTTCGGGCTTGA
Source organism: Oceanococcaceae bacterium (assembly GCA_041593295.1). Lineage (GTDB taxonomy): Bacteria > Pseudomonadota > Gammaproteobacteria > Nevskiales > Oceanococcaceae > MS8. The sequence goes on from JBFHON010000178.1 coordinate 5,611, forward strand.
CGTCGCGATGGACGAAGCCGCGCGAATGCGCGTGCTGAAAGGCCTGCAACACGCCACGCATGGTGGTCAGCACATCAACGATGGTCATGCCCTTGGTGATGCGATCACGCAGATCACCACCGTTGAGCAGCCGCATCGTGTAGTAGTTCAGGCTGTCCTCACTGCCGAACTCGAAAACGGTCACGATGTTGGGGTGTGACAGCGCTGCGGATGCCTTCACTTCACGCTCGAAGCGCATGATGAAGTCCTGGTTGCGCGAGTACTCCTGCGGCAGCACTTTGACCGCAACATGCCGTCCCAGGCGGTTGTCCAGCGCCTCGTAGACGTCAGCCATTCCGCCGGAACCCAGCAGGCGGATAATTGTGAGAGTGCCGAGCGAATGCCCCTCGGGCAACTGATGAGCCACTCGTGCTTCCTAAAAGGTGAGGACCAGGGCGGTAATCGCCGCCGCGACTGTTACAGCGACGAGTATATGCAATCGGGTCAGAACAAACCGGGCTCTGGGCGCTTTCGGTTTGGCAGTTTGGGTTTTAGC
>JBFHON010000179.1:0-6114 GCA_041593295.1 Oceanococcaceae bacterium
CCCACAACCCGGACCGGGTTTACGCCATGGATACCTTCGCCCGCATCAGTGAAGACGGCGGAAAAACCTGGCGCAAGCTGTCGCTCGACCACAAACATGTGGACGACCATGCCCTCTGGATTGACCCCCAAAACACCGCTCACCTGTACATCGGGGGCGACGGGGGCATCTATGAAAGCTGGGACCGTGGCCAGCGGTGGCGGCATGTGCCGAATCTGCCCATCGTTCAGTTCTATCGCATCCAGCCCGACAACGAATCCCCCTTCTACAACGTCTGCGGGGGAACCCAGGACAACAACAGCCTGTGCGCCCCCTCCCGAACCAGCAGCGTTCATGGGCTGACAAATTCCAGCTGGCGAACGGTGCTGGGCGGCGACGGCTACAAACCGCAAATCGACCCCAATGACCCGAACATCATCTATGTTCAGTACCAGTACGGCGGCCTGGCCCGGTATGACCGCCGCAGCGGGGAGCGGGTGTGGATTGCTCCGCAGCCGGAAGCCGGGCAAACAGCGCCGAAGTGGAACTGGAACACGCCCTTGCTCATCAGCCCGCACGCTGCGACTCGCCTGTACTACGCCGCCGAGCATCTGTACCGCTCGGATGACCGCGGTGATAGCTGGACGCGAATCAGTCCCGACCTCACCCGCCAACTCGACCGCAACAAGCTGCCCGTCATGGGCCGGGTATGGAGTGTTGATGCCGTCGCCAAGAACGACTCCACTTCGCGCTATGGCAGCGCCATCGGGCTCTCCGAATCCCCGCTGCAGGAAGGCTTGATCTATGTCGGAACCGACGATGGCCTGATCAGTGTCACCGAGGATGGCGGCAAAAACTGGCGACGTACGTCCAGTTTCCGCGGCGTACCCAAACAAGCCTATGTGGACGACGTGGTGGCCTCGGTCCACGATGCCGACGTGGCTTACGCCATCGTCGACAACCATAAGCGCGGGGACTACCGGCCCTATGTGCTGAAAACCAGCAACCGCGGGCGCAGTTGGAAACGGATTGACAGCAACCTGCCCGCACGAGGTTATGCGCATACGATTGCCGAAGACCACGGCGACCCGAATCTGCTTTTTGTCGGCACCGAATACGGGCTCTTCTTCACCCAGGACGGCGGTGACCATTGGACCAGGCTGTCTGTCCTGCCCACCATCGCCGTGCGCGACCTGGAAATCCAGCGCCGGGAAAACGACCTGGTTATCGGCACTTTCGGTAGGGGAATCTGGATTCTGGATGACTATCGGGCACTGCGCAGCTCCAGCGACACCCTCAAAGACCAGCCCGCCAGCTTGTTCCCGGTGCGGGATGCCTGGATTTATGTCGAGGATGATTTTTACGACCGGCGCCCACGCGGCTCACGCGGGCACAATTTCTGGCGGGCCGACAACCCGCCCACCGGCGCCGTGTTCCGCTTTTACCTGAAAGACTCCATCGAAGCGGCGGCAAAAACCCGACGCCAGGCGGAAACGAAAAAGGAAAGCGCCGGCGAAGACACGCCCTACCCCAGCTGGGACCAGCTACGGGCAGAAGACCAGGAAGAAGCACCCGCCGTGCTGTTGCTGGTTCGTGACCAAGAAGGAAACATCGTGCGCCGGATTCCTGCGAAAGGTCATGCCGGCCTGCAGGAAGTCGCCTGGGACCTGCGCTACCCCCCACTGGAAACCATCAACCTCAGCCCCGAACCCAACCCGCCGTACTGGGTCACACCCCCGATAGGGCCACTGGCGCTTCCGGGTGTATACACCGTCGAGATTGCGGTGCGCCGCAACGGGGAGCTGTCGCCGCTCGGTGCGCCGCAAAGCTTTGCACTGAAAAGCTGGGAGCGTAGCCCCGAAATCAGCAAGGATCGAAGCGGCATTTTTGCCTTCCAGCAAGAGGCCGGCAGCGTGTACCGTGCCGTTGCGGGTGCGGCGACACGGTTTGCTGAGCTGGAGCCGCGTATCGCCGCATTGCGCGAAGCCCTGCGCCAGACACCGGGCGATATCGAAGCGCTGCGAACGCGCCTGAACGCCCTGGTGGAACGCCGCGACGCCCTTTCCATCATTCTGCGTGGAGACGATACCGTCACCGGCCGCAATGAATCCGCACCCTGGTCGCTGATACGCCGCATCAACTGGGTCTTTGTGAATACGCTCGAATCCCAGTCCGCCATTCCCGCCGGCTATTTTTCCTCGCTTGCGGTGGCCAAGGCCCAGTGGGCGAAGGTTCAACCGGAACTTGCGACGCTCAACCGGGAACTGACCGAACTGGAAAGTGACGCCACCGCCCAAGGCGCGCCCTGGAGCCCGGGGCGCGTCGGCGGGTTGTGAGCGATCTTCCGTGTCACAGGCGCCACCGCGTTGACGACCGGTGATGCTGTTCATCAGTCCACCTCGGTGAACCGTCGTCAAATGCTCGCTAGTCCAGCCCGGCAGCTACCTCGGCGATCAAGCCCCGCAACCACTGGTTCGCGGGGTTGTGATGTTGCAGCGAACTCCAGGCCATCTTGAGTTCGATTTCCGGTATCTCAAAAGGTGGTGGAAGGATGACCACGCGGGGGTTGTCCTTTTGCAACATGGCCGATTTGCTGGGAATGGTAATCACCAGATCCGGCATACCCGCCAGCTGCATGGCGGTTTGGTAGTGCCGTGTATACAACCGGATGCGCCGTTTTTTCTCCAGTCGGGCCAAAGCGTCATCCACCCAGCCCAGTTGCTGCACCTGATCCGGTTCGACGCCGACCCCGATCCCCATGCCGGTCTTGCTGACCCAGACATGGTTCGCTTCCAGGTAGCTGCTGAGGTTGAAGCGCTCACGGATGGGGTTGTCGGTACTCATCATGCACGCAAAGCCGTCGCGCCAGATCGTCCGCTGATGAAAAGAACGCGGGAGATCGTCAAAGCGGTTGATGACCATATCCACATTGCCGCCCTCGACGTCCTTATAGCTGACGTCACTCGGCGTCAGGATATCCAGCGTGATATTCGGGGCGATGCTGCGCAAGCGTTCCAGCAACGGTGGCATCAACGTGCATTCCCCGTAATCGCTGACCGACAGGCGAAACACGCGTTCGGTAACAAAAGGGTCAAAACCCTTGTCGGGTGCGACAGCCAGTTCGATCGACGCCACGATGTTACGTACCAGGGGTTGCAGTTCTTCGGCCCGCTCGGTCGGGCTCATCCCCTCTTTGGTGCGGATCAGAATCGGGTCGGAAAACAAGACCCGCAAGCGACGCAAACCGTTGCTCATTGCCGGCTGGCTGATGCCGAGGCTTTCTGCCGCCTGCGTCACATTACGCGTCGCCAGCAAGGCATCCAGATAAACCAGCAGATTCAGGTCAATGTTTTTGAGGTTCATCGGGGCGAAGTCACGGGGTGCGGGAAGCGGCTACAGCCAACCCTGACACGGTCACAGTGGCTGCGCAGACCATTATTCACCAAATGGATAACGAACATCAAAGCCATTTATTAGTTTTATCTGCTCGAGATGGCTAGAATACGCGCCGAAACGTCAGAGCAACCACACCCGAATGGCTTTGGTTTCCTTGTGTTCCATCACTAGCAGGATCAACAAATGACACAGTACAACGACGATATCGCTGCGATTCAACGCGTTAAAGACGCGGCAGGCAGCCCCTGGGCCGCCATCGATGCGGAATCTGCCGCACGCATGCGTGCCCAGAACAAATTCAAAACGGGCCTCGAAATCGCCCAATACACTGCCGACATCATGCGTCGTGACATGGCCGAGTTCGACAAGGACAAGACCAAGTACACGCAGTCGCTGGGTTGCTGGCACGGTTTCGTCGGTCAGCAGAAGATGATCTCCGTCAAGAAGCACTTCGGCACCACCGAACGGAAATACCTGTACCTGTCCGGCTGGATGGTTGCGGCCCTGCGCTCCGACTTCGGCCCGCTGCCTGACCAGTCCATGCACGAGAAGACCGCGGTTGCCAGCCTGGTTGAAGAGCTGTACACCTTCCTGCGTCAAGCCGATGCCCGTGAGCTGGGTGGCCTGTTCCGCGAACTGGACAAAGCCCGCGAAGCCGGTGATTCCGCCAAGGAAGCCGAGATCCTTGACGCCATCGACAACCACCAGACGCACGTTGTGCCGATCATCGCCGACATCGACGCCGGTTTTGGTAACGCCGAAGCCACCTACCTGATGGCCAAGCAAATGATCGAAGCCGGTGCCTGTGCGCTGCAGATCGAAAACCAGGTTGCCGACGAGAAGCAGTGTGGTCACCAGGACGGCAAAGTCACCGTTCCGCACGCTGACTTCCACGCCAAGCTGCGTGCACTGCGCTACGCCTTCCTCGAGCTGGGCATCGACAACGGCATCATCGTTGCGCGTACCGACTCCGAAGGCGCTGGCCTGACCAAGGAAATCGCCGTGGTGAACGAGCCGGGCGACCAGGGCGACGTATACAACTCCTACCTGGACGTTGAAGAAGTCACTCCGGAAGAAACCGCTCCCGGCGATGTGCTGATCAGCCGCGACGGCAAACTGGTCCGTCCGAAGCGTCTGCCTTCGGGTCTGTATCAGTTCCGTGAAGGCACCGGCCACGAGCGTTGCGTCTTCGATTGCATCGAAGCCATCAATGCCGGCGCCGACCTGCTGTGGATTGAAACCGCCGTTCCGACCGTGCACGAAATCAAGGGCATGATGGACGAGGTTCGTAAAGTCCACCCGGATGCCAAGCTGGTTTACAACAACAGCCCGTCATTCAACTGGACCCTGAACTTCCGCCAGCAGACCTACGATGCGTGGAAAGCCGAAGGCAAAGACGTCTCTGCTTACGATCGCGACAACCTGATGTCGGCCGAATACGACGGTTCCGAACTGTCCAACGCTGCTGATGCCCGCATCAAGACCTTCCAGCAGGACACCTCGCGCGAAGCCAACGTCTTCCACCACCTGATCACCCTGCCGACGTACCACACGACGGCCCTGTCGGTGGACAACCTGGCCAAGGAGTACTTCGGTGAATCCGGCATGCTGGGCTACGTCGAAGGCGTTCAGCGCAAGGAAATCCGTCAAGGTATTGCTTGCGTCAAACACCAGAACATGTCCGGTTCCGACATCGGTGACGACCACAAAGAATACTTTGCGGGCGAGCGTGCGCTGAAGGCTGGTGGGGCCAAGAACACCTCCAACCAGTTCAGCTAAACGGTAGCTACTCAGCTTCGCCCGGTTCGGTCCATCTCTGCGTCGAAAGTGCTCATGTACAGTTTGTACACTGCGCGCTCTCTCCTTGAGCTGAATCGAACCGGACAGAATCTGAGCAGCCACTAAGTAATAGTTGATAAAGGCGGCGTCTTGAAAAAGGCGCCGCTTTTTTTATGCTTTTCCTCCCGACTTCCCACCTGCTGCTATGACCACTCCTGACTTTCTGAAAGACGCGAAAAACCTCCTCACCGAGCAAGGCTTTGCGACGGGCGACACCTGGTATCACGGCACCTCCTCCGAACTGCTGGAATCGATTCTCCAGCACGGGTTGAAGCGGTCGGGTGATCAGGCGATGAAGGAAGCCCTGAAAAAGACGATGGCCACCTTGCAGCACGAGTTCGCGGAAGCGGCTGAGCCGGTTTTTCTGACGCCGAGCAAGGAGCTGGCTTACTACTGGGCCGAACAGAAATCCCGGGCGCGGAAGCTTCGTTTTGGTGGCGATGACGAGCCCGTAGTCGTCAGCGTCCAATTGCCCGCCGAGGAAAACGCCAAGGTCAAACCCGATGTGGGTGCGGCCAGCTTGCTGCTGCTTGAAGAAGGCGAGCAGTTCATGGCCTACCTGGCACGGATCTATCAGGACAACAACGCCGGGGTCCCCGACATCGACCTGATGAAAGCCCCGCGCATGGAATACCTGACGACCTTGGGGATGGCGTACTTTGATGGTGATATCGACGCCGCGCACATCGCCAGGGTGGATGAGAGCGCGGACTGAAGTTACGAGCCCTTACCGCGTAGACCCGTTAGTGGGCGACGTTCCGAACTCCCAGTGAGATAGCGCCACAATTGGTGTGGCGGATGTTCGTAAGCTTCCCCTCCCAGGCTATATGTAGTTAGTAAGGCTTTCTGGCACATTTAATAGCCAGGAGGTTCCGATGAGGAAATCACGATTTACCGAGA
>JBFHON010000180.1:0-6113 GCA_041593295.1 Oceanococcaceae bacterium
CTTCATCGTCATCGGCGCCTGCGGAATGGGTCTCCGCGAATGCGGCATAACCTTCCATGACCAGTTCATAGGTTCGCTGGATGCCGCTGGCGATGTCGCCTTCGAGCACACCGAGCCCTTCCAGAATGTTCGAGGCTTCGCCAAAGCCCTGTTCGAAACCGCTACGGATGGTTTCCATGAAATTCTCCAGCACGGTTGCCGGGTCTTCATCGGGATAGCGCGCGCGGAAGGCATCGAAAAACCCGGTCGACAGCGAGACGATGCGACCGGCCGTGGCTTCGGGGCTGTTGTCCTGGCTCATGGCGTTCTGGATCGCGTTTTCGCCCAGATCAGCCTGCAGGGCCTCGTTCAGGTGATCAATGGCCGACCGATACAACAGCGTCAGCGGTTCATTGCCCGCACTGATGGATGCCGACAACGCGCTGTGCAGGACGGCCGAGTTCTGACTGGCCCGTGCCTGCGCCTGCGGCGACGCCGAACTGGCCGACGAGGCCGCTTTGCCCGCAAGCGCCTGCGCAGGCAGCGTGGAGGCCGGTTCCTGGGCCCGGATACCGGCCGCGGCCGGAGATGTGACTTGCATCGGTAGCACCTCGTATGACGCGAGAACATACTCGCTCGTGGCGGGTATCGGCCGACTGATCCCGGACTTGAGGGCAAAAAAAACCGCCACCCGGGAACCGGGTGACGGCTGCATTCACATCGCCTCGCGCTCGAACTAGCTGCGTTCGTGCAAGGGGACGAACTTCTGGTTTTCCGGGCCGGTGTAGTTGGCAGACGGACGAATGATCTTGCCGTCCATACGCTGCTCGATGATGTGGGCACTCCAGCCGGCGGTGCGCGCCATCACGAACAGCGGAGTGAACATCGCCGTAGGCACGCCCATCATGTGGTAGCTCACCGCACTGAACCAGTCGAGGTTCGGGAACATCTTCTTGATGTCCATCATCACCGTCTCGAGACGCTCGGCAATGGCGTACATCTTGGTGTTGTGCTGTTCCTCGGACAATTCCCGGGCCACGCGCTTGATCACATCATTCCGCGGATCGGAGATCGTATAGACCGGGTGCCCGAAGCCGATGATGACCTGCTTGTTCGCCACCCGCTCCCGGATATCGGCCTCGGCTTCATCAGGGTTGTCGTAGCGCTTCTGAATCTCGAAGGCCACCTCGTTGGCCCCGCCATGTTTCGGCCCGCGCAGGGCGCCAATGCCGCCGCAGATCGCCGAATAGATATCCGAACCGGTTCCGGTGATCACCCGGGTGGTGAAGGTCGACGCATTGAATTCATGTTCCGCGTACAGAATCAGCGAGGTATGCATCGCACGCACCCAGGATGCCGGGGGTTTCTTGCCGTGCAGCAGGTGCAGGAAATGCCCGCCGATCGAGTCGTCATCGGTTTCGACATCAATGCGGCGCCCGTTCTGGCTGAAGTGGTACCAGTACAGCAGCATCGAACCGAGGGACGCCATCAACGCATCGGCGATATCACGCGCACCGGGATGGTTGTGATCATCCTTCTCCGGCAGTACCGTGCCGAGCACCGAGATGCCGGTCCGCATCACATCCATCGGGTGTGCATTCGCCGGGGTTGCCTCCAGCGCCAGCTTGACCGCATTGGGCAGACCGCGCAGGGCACGCAATTTGGTCTTGTAGGCTGCCAGTTCTGCCGGTGTGGGCAACTTGCCGTGCACCAGCAAATGAGCGACCTCCTCGAACTCGCAGGCCTCGGCCAGGTCCAGGATGTCATAGCCCCGATAGTGCAGATCATTCCCGCTGCGGCCGACCGTACACAGCGCCGTATTTCCTGCAGCCACACCCGACAGGGCAACCGATTTCTTGGGCTTGAAGCCCGGAGTGGTGCTCTCACTCATTGTGATCTCCTCGTTTACTCATTGATAAATAGCGCACTGCCCGTCTCTGCGACGTGCCCAGTGCGGAATGTCCTTAGCTGCCAGGACGCGGAGCGCTACTGCCCGCGGAAAATGGCATCCAGGCGCTGCTCGAAATCGTGGTATCCGATCGCGTCGTACAACTCCATGCGCGTTTGCATGGTGTCGACGACGTTCTTTTGCGTGCCATCCTTGCGAATGGCCTGGTAGACGTTTTCTGCCGCCTTGTTCATCGCCCGGAAGGCCGACAGCGGATACAGCACCAGTCCCACGTCGACACTGCGGAGTTCATCCACCGTGAACAACGGTGTGGAACCGAATTCGGTGATGTTGGCGAGCACAGGCACGCCAACCGCGGCGGCAAACTGCTTGTACATCGGCAGTTCGGTCATGGCTTCGGGGAAAATCATGTCAGCCCCGGCTTCGACACAGGCCACCGCCCGCTCGATCGCAGCGTCCAGGCCCTCAACCGCGAGCGCATCGGTACGCGCCATGATCACGAAATCGTCATCGGTCCGGGCGTCAACGGCGGCCTTGATGCGGTCGACCATCTCCTGCTGCGTGACGATTTCCTTGTTGGGCCGGTGGCCGCAGCGTTTGGCGCCAACCTGATCCTCGATATGGATGGCCGCGGCGCCGGCCTTGATCATGCTCTTGACCGTACGCGCAACATTGAAGGCGCTGGAACCAAAGCCCGTATCCACATCGACCAGCAACGGCGTGTCACAGACATCGGTAATGCGACGGACATCCACCAGCACGTCTTCCAGGCCGCTGATACCCAGGTCCGGCAACCCCAGGGAACCGGCAGCAACCCCCCCGCCGGAAAGGTAGATTGCACGGTAACCAGCGCGCTGCGCGAGCAGTGCGTGGTTGGCATTGATCGTCCCGACAACTTGAAGCGGCTGCTCTTCGGCCACTGCGAGTCTGAAGCGCGCGCCGGCGCTGCTGTGTTGCGTCATGTCCTTCTTTATCTCTTGTTTATGGTGATCATTGGCGTGTCTCTCGCGCCCCGGATCATACCGATCAATGGACCCCCTTGGCGCGCCCTGCCCCCCGACCAAAGCTGGGCAGCGCTCCGGCGAAGCAGCCAGAAGCCCGTCACGGCGGCTTTTCCGGTACATCATCGCGTGTTTTATTGTGAACTATCGCTGTAAATCGCGGCAGCCTGGCTGTGTGAACGCGAACGAAAAACAGCGGCGAGGTTCATCAGTGTTTCATGCCGCGGAAACTTTCCCTTAATGCAACAGTTCGTAGCATCGGCTCATACTTCATCGTACGAGCGGCCATGAGTCTGCGAAACCTGCTGCTCGCCCTGGGGCTGGCCATCCTTTTTTTCGCTGCCTTCCCGCAACTGGACCTGCGGCTTGAAGATCAGCTGTACTCCTCCCAGGCCGGGTTCTTCCTGAAGAACGAACTACCGGTATTGCTGCTCTACCACGGAGTGGAGTGGGTCACCGGGCTGGCCCTGCTGCTCTCGCTGCTCGTATTGCTGGGGGGTAAATTGACGCCGCACCCGCTGTTGATCGACCAACGCCGCAATGCGGCATTTTTCCTGCTCGCCGTGGCGCTGGGCCCTGGTCTCGTGGTCAACGGGTTGTTCAAGGAACACTGGGGCCGGGCCCGACCGGCCCAGGTGATGGAGTTTGGTGGCACCCAGGCGTACACACCGCCGCTGCAGCCTGCCAACCAGTGCGAAAGCAATTGCTCCTTTTCCTGCGGCCATGCATCGATGGGCTTCGTGTTTCTGGCATTCGGCTTCATGTTTCCGCGACACCGGCGCGCAGGGTTTGCATTTGGCATTCTGCTCGGTCTTGCCGTTGGTGCAGGCCGCATGATCCAGGGCCGGCACTTCTTTTCCGACGTTATCTTCAGCGGTATCTTTGTCAGCATGAGCACGCTGTGGCTGAGCTACCTCTTCCATCAGCTCCGGCAACCGGAATCAGCGGTCGCACGGCTGCGGGCACAGCTCTTGCGCCAAAAACCGCAGCGCTCCCGCTGAGCGCTCTGTTCGCGACGGAATCTGGTATTTCACGGTGCAGGCCTGGCTGCATAAGCTGCGGCAGGGGCCCGGCCGTGCCGGGTAGAATTGACGGCATCACCTTCTGGGGAACCGACTGCCGGTCGGACAGGTCTGCTTATCCATGTTGATACATCGACGTCTGGGCTGCGTGCTCATCGCCCTGGCCGTGCCCGGCCTCTGCCTTGCACAGGCACCAGCAAGCAACGCCAATGCCCCGGGCTGCGATGCCCTGCAGCCCTTTTCCCTGCGCTACGAACTGGAACGCGGTGATACCACACTGGGTTCCGGCACCACGGTGCTGGCACCGACGACGGCGCCGGGCTGCTTCACCCTCAATCAGACTGCCACCCCGACATTGCTGCTGCGCTGGCTGAGCAGCCCGGCGGTGCAAAGCAGCGAGTTCTGCCTGCTGCCGACCGGCCCCCTGCGCAGCTATGCCTACGAGCAAACGCGCAGCGGAGTCGGCAGCAAGGGTGAAAACTACGCGCTGGAGTTCGACTGGGAACGACAGACCGTTCGCGGTGGCCGCTTTGGCGAAATCCCGGTGCAGGACCGGCAAACCGATCCGCTGTTGCTGCAGCTGCGTGTGCGCAGGTGGCTGTGTGCGCAACCGGAAAAAGCCGACCTGCGCGAACTGCCGCCGCTGGAACTGGAATATATCGACAAAAAGGGCCTGGACAGCTACGTCTTCGCCGTCACCGGCTTCGACAGCATCAAGGTTCCGGCGGGCACCTTCGATACGGTCCGGGTCGAACGCATCGACTCGAAAAAACGTCAGGCCCGCTTCTGGCTGGATGTGAATGACAACTACCAGCTGATCAAGGGTGAACAGCAGAAGGAAGACGACCCCATCGTGCGTCTGTCGCTGCTCCCTGCAGACTAAATCCCCGCGTCCCTGAACACCGTGACCGCCGCGGCCAGCTATCGCCACCTCTGGCAGCTGGCCTGGCCGATCATGCTGGCCAATGCAGCCTCACCGCTGCTCGGGCTGGTCGACACCACCGTCATCGGCCACACCGGAACCGTCGCCCAGCTTGGCGCGCTGGCACTGGGCGCACTGATCTTCAACTTCATTTACTGGGCCTTTGGCTTCCTGCGCATGGGCACCACCGGTTTCGTGGCTCACGCCGCAGGCCGCGAGGACACGGCCGAACTGCGTGCCGCAGCATTCCGGGCCCTGCTTGCCGGTGCGAGCTTCGGTCTGGTGATGGTGCTGCTTCGAGCCCCGATCAGCGCCCTGTTTCTGCATTTTTTTGCGGCGTCAGCCGATGTCGAGTCCCAGGCCGGCCTGTACCTGCAAATCCGACTGTGGGGAGCGCCGGCCAGTCTGGCGAGTTTCGCCCTGCTCGGTGTTCTAATCGGCCTGGGCAAGACCCGGGAAGTCCTGCGTATACAGTTGCTGCTCAACGGGCTGAATATCGTCTTTGACCTTGCTTTTGCACTGCACCTGCAAATGGGCATTCAGGGCATTGCCCTGGGCACGGTCTGCGCCGAGTGGATCACGCTCAGCTACACCTTGTGGCGCCTGGTCGGCATGCTGCGGCACACCCATCGCGACAGCGCGCCCTTCTTCAACCTGGCGCAGGTCCTCAATCTGTCTGCGCTGGGTCAGATGCTGCATGCCAACGGCAATATCTTCCTGCGCACTCTGACCATGCTGCTGTGCTTTGGGCTGTTTACCAACCAGGCCGCTGTCTTCGGCGACGCGGTGCTGGCGGCAAACCACATCCTGCTGCAGTTCATTTCCCTGTCCGCCTATGTCCTGGATGGCTACGCCCATGCCGCCGAGCCTCTGGTGGGACGCGCTCTGGCCGCCCCTGATCGGCGTTTGTTCGATCACACCCTGCGCAATTCACTGCACCTGTCACTGGGAAGCGGGGTGCTGATGGCCAGCGTGCTGCTGCTTGCCGGCGCCCCGGCGATCCCGCTGATGACCACGCTACCGTCTGTGCAGGTCGTGGCCCAACAGTACCTGCCGCATGCGGCGGCCTACGTGTTGATGTCCAGCCTGGCCTTTCAGCTCGACGGGATCTTCATCGGTGCCGGTGCCACCCGTGAGATGCGCAACACGGCCCTGCTCTCCGGGCTGGTGTTTGTGCTGCTGTGCGCGGTGCTGGCGACCCGCTTCGGCTACGCCGGATTGTGGGCCGCCTTCATTGTTTACGTGCTGTCCCGCGGCCTGACGCTGGCCTGGCGACTTCC
>JBFHON010000181.1:0-6090 GCA_041593295.1 Oceanococcaceae bacterium
ACACGCAATGCGCAGGGCGAGCCGATTCCGGTCATCGGGCTGATGGTGCGCACGAAGGAAGAGGCCATCGTCTGCCCGGGCGAAGGGCAAACCCTGCAACTGGGGGATGAGCTGCTGCTTGCGGTAGATGCCGGTGCGGCACATCGCTTCGAATGGCTCGTTCAGCACAGTGCACACTGGGCCAGTCCGAAGCTCACCATGTCGCTGCTGGAAGCGATCACGCCCGGCAGTCACGACTCGCGGTAAGTCAGGCCCGCGGGTCGAAATCAGCGGCGCTGGCGGCCCACTGTTGCAGCAAGTTTTTCTGCTCTTCGGTCAACGGGGTCGGATAGCGCACCTGCAGGCGGATGAACTGATCTCCCGCTCCATCCTTGGCCGGCAACCCGCGACCCTTGAGGCGTAGCCGTTGCCCGGACTGGCTGCCTTCGGGGATTTTCATCTCGATGACGCCACCCAGTGTCGGCACCTTGACCTTTGCGCCAAGCGCCGCCTCCCATGGAGCCAGGGGCAGGTCACAGCTCACATCGCGCCCGTCGCGGACAAAGCGGCTGTGGGGCCGGATCTTGACGTTGAGGATGACCGTGCCGGTCGCGCCACCGGCATTGATGCGCATCCGCGTGCCATCGGTGGTGCCCGCCGGGATTTTCACCTTCAGGCTGCTCATGCCAGGCCGCTGCAGTTCCCGCGTGGTGCCCGCGTACGCTTCTTCCAGGCTGATGCTGGTTTCCACTTCCTGGGTTGGCGCCGCGCTGGCGCTGTCGTTGAAACCGCTGAAGCCGCCAAAACCCGCGCCCCCGCTGCCGGCATGAAAACCGCCACCACGGGCCGCGCCGCCAAACAGTGTCTGGAAAAAGTCCGAGAAACCGCCCATGCCATCAGCGCCGCCACCGGTCGAAAAGCCATCCCAGCCGGGAGGTGGCCGGAAATTCTGGCCTTCCTTCCAGTTGGCACCCAGCTGGTCGTAGGCGCGCCGTTTCTCATCGTCCTGAAGAACTTCCCAGGCTTCCTGGACTCTCTTGAACTGGTCTTCGGCACCGGCAGCATCGTTGCGATCAGGGTGAAATTCCCGAGCCTTGCGGCGATAGGCTTTCTTGATCGTTGCCGTATCCGCATCCCGGCTGACGCCGAGAGTCTGGTAGTAGTCGTGGAATTCCATGTGTACGCGTGCTGGAGCCTGTGTGAAATCTAACCCTTAAATGGGGTTTTCGTCGCTGGATTCAATCGCGCGCTGGGTGGTCTCGGCCAGTCGGCGGCGGGATCGCTGCCAGCGGGCAAGCAAACTGATTCCGGTGTAGATGCCATCGCTTGCCAGGTCGTGGATGCGGCGCAGCTGCCGGGCGCCATCACGGGTTGCCGGTATCGACTCGAGGATATTGAAAGGGATGTCGGCGATGGCCCGGTGGGTTTCCCGGACCGCCCGGCTGGAGGCGTCCAGCGTGTCGCTCATCTGGTCGCGCAGGGAGTCCAGACGAACCTGTGCAGCACGGGCGTGCCCCAGCTCCGAGGCAAAGGCGACCACCCGTCGTTCCGCATTGCGCAGCTGCAGGCGGCGTTGTCGCGCGTGCTGCCCGGCAACCAGAGCAGCAGGCCCGGTGGCCAGAAACAGGAGCCCAAGGAAGGTGTCAACGCCCATCGTGGACCCGAACTTCGGCGGCGACATCCCACTTTTCCAGTTCCTTGCGCAGCATGTTGGCCGCCTTGCGGTACACCTCTCGCCTGATCATCCCCGGAGCCAGGTTGCCCAGCAGACCAGCCAGCGCCTGTTCGCGCGCCGCGAGTTGTAGCGGGTTGTGAATCTCGACACTGATCAACCGGGGGTGAGACTCACCCAGCAGGCCAGATATTTCGGCGGCAGGCGGCGGGGCGATTTCCAGCAGCGGCTGGATGTCGGTCTGCTGGGTAACCAGCCGCTGGTGGTTCCTCCACAGCAGCACGACGGCCGCCAGCAACAGCACCGCGTTCAGGATTAACAGATAATTCAGCATTGCCTAATTCACCTTCGGTGTCGTCTTCATCACGGCGCCACAGCCCTTTAAACGCCGTGCATCCTACACCTGTCGCCACCGAACCGGCCTTCGCACAGATTGACTGGGGCGAGGACGGCATCCCCCGCAGCCCGCAATACGCCGACGTGTTTCATTCCACCGCCGGCGCGGCAGGGCAGTGCGAGCACGTCTTCATTCGCGGCAACCGGCTACCGCAGCGCTGGCCCCAGTGTCGACGGTTCGCCATCGGAGAGCTGGGTTTTGGCAGCGGTCTGAATTTTCTCCTCACCGCGGATGCCTGGCTCGCACAGGCGGGACCACAGCAGACACTGCATTACTGCGGCATCGAACAGCACCCGTGGACGCCGGCAGACACGACCCGCCTGTTCAAGTGGCTGAACGCGAGACCGGCGCTTCTGCAGGAATGGCTGCAGTGTCTGTCCGCGCTGCGTATCGGTGCCAACCGCTTTGTACTCGGCCAGGGGCGGATTCATTTGACCTTGCATGTCGGGGATGTGGCCGAGGTCCTGCCCCGTATGCAGGGCTGGATGGACGCCTGGTACCTCGACGGCTTCAACCCGCGCACCAATGGCGCCATGTGGGCGCCGGAGATCTATCGCTGTCTGTTCGCGCAATCCCGTGGCGGAACGACACTTGCGAGTTGGTGCTGCGCCGGTCACGTGCGTCGTGCGCTGGGCGAGGCGGGTTTCGCGGTGCAGAAGCAGGCTGGTTATGCCCACAAGCGGGAAATGCTCAGCGCCTGCAAGCCCGGCGCAGCGGCCAGCCGGGCCCGCCATGAGCGGGTGCAGATCATCGGCGCGGGGCTGGCCGGCGCCTGGCTGGCCCACGAACTCGCCGAACGCGATATCCAGGTCGAAGTGTATGAACGCGCCAACGGTCCTGCCCGCGGGGCTTCGGGGATGCCCATGCTGGTAATCCGGCCCTTCGCCCGCCACCGTGATACGCCAACAGCGCGGTTTTTCTGGCAGGCGGCACCGCTGGCCGTCCGGCGCACGGCCGCACTCGGGCTGAATAGCTGGGTGGAAACACCCGTCTGGCGCGCATTTGCGGATGAAAACCCACACTGGCTGCAGCCCGCAGGCTGGTGTGACGGTCAGGAGCTGTGCACGCGCCTGCTGGCGCATCCTGCCATCCGCTGCTTTTACGGACGCGACATCCCCGGCGCCGATGGCTGGGCCTGCCGCCGCGAGCCGACCTTTTTCTGCACGGCTGACGCCCCCGGCATCGCACTGGGAGCACGCAACGTCATCCGGGGGATCCGTGGACAGCAAAGTCTCTGGCGCTCATCACAGGGTCAACTGGGGGACATGACACCGCGCGTCGGCGACTGCGTTGCCGCCCAGGCCGAAGAAGGTCTGTATTTCGGTGCCACCCATCGCTACGACGATGAAGACATCGCCGTGCACCCCGAGGAAGCACTCGGGTACGGCCGCAATCTTCCGGTCCCGCCGACGAACAAGGACCTGGCGCAGATGTCGCATTGGGCGGCCACACGGCGTCAGAGCCGGGATCGGCTGCCCTGCTGCGGGCCGGCTCCGGAAGCGGACAGCCACTGGGCACGGTCCCGTGAAGCCGGCAAGGCTCAGGTTGCGGATATCCCGGTTCAGCCGCAGGTCTGGTTGAATCTCGCGCACGGTTCACGCGGCGCGACCAGTGCGGTGCTTGCGGCCGTCCTGCTCGCCGACCAGATTGAGGAATTGCCGGCACCCGTGCTGGCCGACGAAGCGACGGCCCTGGACCCCCGGCGCTTCATACTGCGCGAGTGGCGTCGCGGTAACTATCCGCCACCGCGGTAGGCGCGTCGCAGTCCAGTATGCTGTTCGCAGCAGGAATGCACTACACACAATTTCGGGAGACAACATGAAACTGTACGGCTCGCACATGGCCCCCAACTCGGACCGGGTGACACTTTTTCTGGCGGAGAAGGGCATCGACGTGCCTTTTGTGCCCATCGATCTGATGAAGGGTGAGCATTACAGCGAGAGCTATCGCCAGAAAGTTGCGCCCAATGCCCGTATCCCCGCACTGGAGCTGGATGACGGGACGGTAATCCGGGAAAGCGTGGCCATCTGCCGCTACTTCGAGGAAATCACGCCGGAGCCACCACTGATGGGGCGAACTCCGCTGGAGAAGGCACAAATCGAAATGTGGCAGCGGCTGATGGAGCTGGAATTGATGATGCCGATCGCGATGTGCTTCCGGCACGGACATCCTGCGGCCGGGGCACTGGAAAAGCCGCAGATTGCCCAGCTTGCAGAGGTCAGCCGTGAGCGTGCCGAGAAGCGTATCCGCGTATTCAACAAGGAACTGGCCGGGCGGGACTACATCGCCGGGGACTTCTCCATTGCGGACATCACGGCCTTCCTGGCACTGGGCTTCGCCCGGATCTCCAAGCTGGCACCGGCCGAGGACCAGACCAACATCCACAGCTGGATGCAGCGCATGCTGGCGCGCCCGGGCATCGCAGCCGGCATGCAGACCATCAAGGGCAAGGCATGATCACCCTGTATACCGCGCCGACCCCGAATGGCCACAAGGTTTCGGTAGCCCTGGAAGAACTCGGCCTGCCGTACCAGGTCGAGGTCGTCAACATCATGGGCGGCGATCAGCACAAACCGGAGTTCCGCAGGATCAATCCAAACGGGCGGATACCGGCCATCGTGGACCACGACAACGGCGATCTGGCGGTCTTCGAGTCCGGGGCCATCCTGATCTATCTGGCGGAAAAGACCGGAAAGCTGCTCCCGGCCGAGGGATCGGAACGCTACGCCGTGCTGCAGTGGCTGATGTTCCAGATGGGTGGAGTGGGCCCGATGATGGGGCAGGCCAATGTGTTTCACCGCTACCTGCCGGAAAAGATCCCGACGGCCATTGACCGCTACCAGAACGAGGTGCGGCGCCTGTTCGAGGTGCTGAACACCCGACTGGAGGGGCGGGAATACCTCGCCGCGGAGTTCTCCATTGCCGATATCGCCAACTGGACCTGGGTTCGCACCGCCAAGTGGAGTGGGGTGCGCTTTGATGATCTCCCCCACCTGAGCGCCTGGGTCGACCGCCTCAAGGCACGGCCCGCCTGCCAGCGTGGCGTGGATGTGCCGGTGCGTTTGCCCGACCTCACCGCAGACGACGCCAGTTCGAGCGCGGAGCAGTTTGTTCAGGGCGCGCGCAAGATGGTCCAGACCTGATCCGGTACCGCCTTCGCCAGAGGGTCGCGCCCGTCGAGAGCACCAAAGTCAGGCCAAACGCTACAATTTACGGTTTGCTGCAGTGCCAAGACGGGCTGCTGACCATTCACAACAGGATAGGGACACCACCGGATGAGCCAATACGAAAGCGCCGGACGCCTTCAGGTCGAGTCAGGACTCAAGAAGCTAGTTGATGAACACATCTGCCCCGGCACGGGCATTGAGCCAGCGGCTTTCTGGAAATCGTTCGATGACATCCTGACGGACCTTGCACCGCGCAATCGCGAGCTGCTGGCCAAACGCGATGCTTTGCAGGAAAAGATCGACGAATACCACCGGAACCACCCCGGCGCGCCGGACATGGAGCATTACAAGGCCTTCCTGCGCGAGATTGGCTACCTGCTGCCCGAAGGCGGTGATTTCAAGATCGACCCCACCAACATCGACCCGGAAATTGCCGAACAGGCCGGACCGCAGCTCGTCGTTCCGGTACGCAATGCCCGTTTCGCGCTCAACGCTTCCAATGCCCGCTGGGGCAGCCTGTATGACGCGCTGTACGGCACCGATGCCATTCCGGAAACCGACGGCGCCGAAAAGGGTGCCGGCTACAACCCGGTTCGTGGCGACAAGGTCATTGCCTTCGCCCGCAAGCATCTCGACCGTGCGGCACCGCTGGCAGAGGGCAGCCACAGCGCAGCAAGCAGCTACAAGGTGGTCGACGGCAAATTGCAGGTCACGCTCGCCGACGGACAGAAAACCGGCCTGAAACAGACGGAAAAATTTGTCGGTTTCGTCGGCGATGCCGCAGATCCCAGCGCCATCCTGCTGAAGAACAACGGCCTGCACATCGAGATTCAGATCGACCCGACGTCGCCCATCGGCAAGACTGACCCTGCCGG
>JBFHON010000182.1:0-6067 GCA_041593295.1 Oceanococcaceae bacterium
CGGGTATAGCGCGCCTCCAGTTGGGCCAGACGCTCCCGCTGGAGCCGCAGCACCACCTCAGCCTGCTCCGGCTCGGCGCCGTGCAGCGCAATGGTGCAGGGACTGCCCATGGCCGTGAAGCGTTCGATCCGGTGTGCGGGTGACGTCTGTGGCTGGCTTGCGGGGTCCGGCATGGGCATGGGGCTCAGAGGGTCGGGATTTCCATCCGGAGCATAGACGCTTCACCGGCTTCCGGTGTCAGGCCGAAATTATCATCGCCCCGGCCACTGGAATCATTCTGCTCCTGCGCGGTGCCACCCATACTCGCTGCCGTTGACCCCGGCCCTCCTCCCGTCACCCGGTTTCGCAGTCGCCATGAGCCTGAATCGTTTTACTTCCAGGATTGATCCTGACACCGCCAGCTTTGCCAAAAACCGCCAGGACATGCTGGCGCTGATCGAAGAGCACCGCCAGATACTCGCCCGCGCCGAGCAGGCCAGCGAGAAACGCCGCGCCCGTTTCGAGGAACGCGGGCAGCTGACCCCGCGTGAGCGCCTGAGCCGGCTGCTGGACCCGGGCATGCCCTTTCTCGAGCTCTACGGCATGGCCAACTATCTGGTCGACACGAGCAACCCGGAACGCAGCGTCCCCGGCGGCAATTCGATCTGCGGTATCGGCTTTGTCAGTGGTGTGCGCTGCATGATCATGGTCGATGACAGCGGTATCGATGCCGGTGCGATGAAAGCCAAGACGCTGGCCAAGGGGCTGGGCGTCATGGACATTGCCCTCAAGCAGAAATTGCCCCTGATCCACTTGGTGGAAAGCGCGGGCGCCAACCTGATGGACTATGAAGTCGCGCTGTGGGCCGAGGGCGGCGGGATTTTCTGCCGTCTCGCACAGCTGTCCGCGGCCGGCATCCCGACGGTGGCCGTGCTGCACGGCCCCTCAACGGCTGGAGGCGCCTACATGCCCGGCATGAGCGATTACACCATCGCGATCAAGGGACGTGGCATGGCGGCCCTGGCCGGCCCCGCGCTGCTCTATGCGGCAACGGGCGAAGTCGCGGCCGAACAGGAGCTGGGTGGCGCGGAAATGCATGCCAGCGTTTCCGGTCTGGCCGAGTACCTGGCCGAAGATGATGCCCACGGTCTGGCCATTGCCCGCGAGGTTATCGCCGGCCTGGACTGGAATGCCCATTGCGCACTCCCCGCTCAGACCCCGTCACCGCGCCCGCCGGTGTACCCCACCGAAGACATCGTCGGCACCGTGCCGATCGATTACCGGACTCCCTATGACGTACACGAGGTCATGGCTCGTCTTGCCGATGCCTCCGAGCTGGATGACTTCAAGTCGCGCTACGGCGTGAACACGATCTGCACCCGGCTGCGCATCCACGGTCTGCCCTGCGCCATGGTCGGCAACAATGGCCCCATAGACCCGGATGCCGCCACCAAGGTGGCCCAGTTCCTTCAGCTGTGTGACCAGGCACGACTGCCCGTCATCTTCTTGCACAACACCACCGGCTACATGGTCGGAACCGCCTACGAACATGCCGGAATGATCAAGCACGGCTCGAAGATGATCCAGGCCGTCTCCAACATCCGGGTCCCCCGCATCGCCCTGCACATCGGTGCCAGCTTCGGTGCCGGCAACTACGGCATGTCCGGCCTGGGTTACAAGCCGGATTTCATCCTCTCCTGGCCCAATTCCCGCTCGGGAGTGATGGGTGGCGAACAGGCGGCGAAAACGATGAGCCATGTCGCAAGGCAGATTGCCAAGCGACGCGGACAGGACATCCCGGAAGAATTCCTGTCTGCACAGGAGCAGGCCATCATCGACAAGTTCGATGGCCAGTCCAGCGCCTTCTACACTTCCGGACGCTGTCTCGACATGGGAGTCATCGACCCCCGCGACAGCCGCAAAGTCCTCGCCTTTCTGCTGGAAACCTGCCGCGAGGCCGGTCATCGCAGCCTGCAAGGCAACAGCTTTGGCGTGGCCCGCATGTGACAACCCGCCCTTCACCTCTAAGATTTCACCCCTTTTCGATCGCACCGACCCGGTATATCCCATGAGCAACCTCCCCACCACCAAAGCCCTCGAACTGGTCCGTGATGGCAGCTGGCTGCAGATCCGATTCAATCAGCCCGAACGGCGCAATTGCCTGTCCAATGAACTGGCCGGCGAACTGCGCGCCGTGTTCAAGGCCCTGCACAGCAACCGCGACATCCGCGGCGTGAGCCTGCGAGGCAACGGCGGGATGTTCTGCGCCGGCGGCGACCTGAAAGAGTTCCAGCGCATCGGACAGGCTGGCGACGACGCCCGCGACATGGCGGTTGCGATGAGCCAGAGCATCGCTGAAATTCTCTACCTGATCGCCAATGCGCCGCAGCTCACCGTGTCGCTGCTTGAAGGCGCCGCCATGGCCGGGGGTTTCGGCGTCGCCTGTGCAGCCGACATCGTCGTGGCCACACCGGACTGTCGCTTCGCCCTGACCGAAACCCGCATCGGCCTGACACCCGCACAGATTGCCCCCTATGTGATCCCCCGTGTCGGCCTGTCCCGTGGCCGCCGCCTACTGCTTCTCGGCGCTGACTTCAACGGCGAGGAAGCCTTTGCCATGGGCATCGTCGACGAACTGGCGGCGGACAGCGACGGGCTTGCAACCGCAGAAAGTGGCATCCGCGCTCAACTGCAGCGCGCCGCGCCCGGCGGTGTGGCCGCAACCAAACGGATCATCCGCATGAACAGCGAGATGCCTGTCGATCAGTTCATCGGTCCGGCTGCAGAAATCTTTGCCGATTGTCTGGTCAGCCGTGAAGGCCAGGAGGGCTTTGCCTCGTTCCTGCAGAAAAAGAAGCCCAGCTGGCTGGAAACCCGATGATGACAATCAGCACTGTTCTGGTCGCCAACCGCGGGGAAATCGCCTGCCGGATCTTTCGCACCGTGCGCGCCATGGGCCTGCGCAGCGTTGCCGTCTATTCGGAAGCGGACGCCGATGCCCCGCATGTGCAACTGGCCGATGCCAGCGTCTGCATCGGCCCGGCCCCGGCTTCCGAGTCCTACCTGAATGCCGACGCCATCCTCGCGGCCGCGCGCGCCACGGGCGCGGATGCAATCCACCCCGGCTACGGCTTCCTCTCGGAGAACGCCAACTTCGCGGCGGCCTGTGAGAACGCCGGGATGCGTTTCATCGGACCGGGCGCAGACGCCATCGAGATCATGGGCAACAAGGCCGAGTCCAAGCGACGCATGATCGCGGCGGGCGTGCCCTGCATTCCGGGCTACGAAGGGGTCGACCAGCATGACAACGCCCTGATCTCGGCTTCCGAACGAATTGGCTTTCCCCTGATGGTCAAGGCTGCTGCCGGCGGCGGGGGACGCGGCATGCGGCTGGTGCACAACCCGGCCGAGCTGCTGGGAGCGCTGCAACGGGCGCGCTCCGAAGCCCTCAACGCCTTTGGCTCGGAGGAGCTGATTCTGGAGCGTGCGGTGCTCCAGCCCCGGCATGTGGAAATCCAGATCTTTGCCGACACCCAGGGCCAGGTCATCCATCTGGGTGAACGCGATTGCTCCGTTCAGCGGCGGCATCAGAAGGTGCTGGAAGAATCCCCCTGCCCGGTGATGACCGACACCCTGCGGGAAGCCATGGGCGAAGCAGCCGTCAAGGTGGCGCAGACGATTCAGTACCGGGGTGCCGGAACCGTGGAATTTCTGCTCGATGCGCAGCAGAACTTCTACTTTCTGGAGATGAATACCCGTCTGCAGGTCGAGCACCCGGTAACCGAACTGGTGACCGGCCAGGATCTGGTCGAATGGCAGATCCGCATCGCACAGGGCGAAGCTCTGCCCTGCACCCAGGACCGCATCCGCCTGCAGGGGCACGCCATGGAAGCGCGCCTGTACTGCGAAGACCCGGCCGAGGACTTTCTCCCGGCGACGGGCCACATCGACCAGTGGCAACCCGCCAGCGGTGCCGGCGTGCGGATTGATGACGGCATCCGTAGCGGCGCCGATGTCAGCCCCTACTACGACCCCATGGTGGCCAAGGTCATCGCCCACGGGCCGACCCGTGATGTCGCCCGGCGCCGCCTGATCCGGGCCCTGAAGGACTCCACGCTGTTCGGGCCGAAAAACAACAAGGCTTTCCTGATCAACGCGCTTGAACACGAAGCCTTCGCCTCGGGACAGGCCACCACGGCCTTTATCGGCGAGCAGTTCCCTGACGGCTTTGATCAGTCCGCCGACCCGCGCCTGCCCGCGGTAGCGGCCGTGCTGCTCCGCCAGCTGCAGGCGGCAGAACACCAGGCAGCCAGTCTTTCGAGCCTGAGTGAACTGAGGAACTGGAGCAGCGGCTTCAACCCGACCTATACCAGCCGATTCGGCACCGGGGATGACGACCCGTTGTTGCGGCTACAGGCCCATGACGGCGCATTTCGGGTCAGCGACGGCGAAAAAACCTGGGAGATCACCCTGCCGTCCGGTATCGAGGCCGCCCGTGGACAGGCCGTATTCGAGGTCGATGGCGAGCCGGTGCAGGTCAGCTACCTGCGCATGGGCTACGCCGACCTCTGGTTATCCCATGAAGGCCGGGAGGTGCGTTTCATCGACCGCCTCACAACACCCGAATCGGCCACTGCCGCAGGGGGGACAGGGGATGTTTCCGCGCCGATGCACGGAGTCGTGCTGGATGTACATGTGAAACCCGGTGACCGGGTTGCGCGCGGTGATGCCCTGGCGGTACTCGAGGCGATGAAGATGCAGCACGAGCTGACCAGTGCGGTCAGCGGAACCGTGGTCGAGGTCCGGGCAAAAGCCGGTCAGCAGGTCGCCGCCGACGACATCCTGATTCGCATTGACGACACGCTGGTAGAAGCTGCTGAAGAAGGCTGAATGCCCCCTTCGGCAACCGCCATCAATCCAGCGTCTGCACCCGCACGATGTTTTCGCGGCAATCCACGTTGTCACCCCAGATGCGATCGCGGCCGGATAGCGCGCGCTGGCCGCCCATGGTCATCGTCATGCGGAAATTGTTATAGGTAATGTGCGCGCCATCACTGCAGTCGTAAAGCAGCGGTTTGCTGCCATTGTTGCTGTGCGTCACTGCAGCTTCGGCCACGACACGCGAGCAGGTCAGTTCGTACCAGGACGAGGACCGGGAAGCCAGCCAGCCCATCAGGGTCTCCGAGCCGATATTGAAACCGACGCTCGCCATGGGTGCCGAATTGCGACAATCCCCACTGGTCAGATTGATCGTGGCGGCGACATGGCTGACATCCAGCCCGTCCAGCAGGGGCGTCAGAACCGTACCCAGGAAACTTCCGGTATCGACATAGGAAATCCGGCCGGTGGACGAGTACTGCTGCCCGGCGCTGATCAGCCCCGGGGCATTATCGACATCGCCCAGAGACTTGCTCACATCCCGTACGACGCCTTCTTCGACCAGTTCCTCACAACGCACCGGGTCAAAGGCCCGCTGGATCCGCAGCTTGGTCTCCCCGGGGGCAAGCTCCCCGGCATCCACGCGGAAATCCGTATCAAAAAGGCAATCACCCGTCGCCGCTTCCCGCTCACCGGTGCGAACAAAGGTCTGGCTGCTCAGAAACGGGACGGCAAGTGCCGGCAGGCTGACCGCGTCCGGCCCCTGCAACTGCATATCGGTTTCGCCACAGCCCGTGACCGCTACGCAGAACAACAGGCATGAGGGGATCAGTTTGTTCATCCAGCGCCTCCGCGACTGGCAAGCGGCCAGTGCGTTTGGTTCAAGTGAGTTCTCTCAGCGCTGCATTCTACGCGGGAATCCATGGCATTTTGAAGACAGGCGTCCGCTTTCCGGCGCGTTCATGCGGCCAGACCGTCATCGGCCAGCAGGGTTTCCCGGAATCGTTCCGGGCTGAAACCGGTCCAGCTCTTGAACGCCCGGCTGAAAGCCGGCGCCTCGCTGTAGCCCAGCAAAGTCGAGACTTCTTCCACCGTCAGGTCCGCCTTTGTCAGGTATTGCCGGGCCAGTTCCTCACGGACTTGCTGAACGATTTGCCGGAAGCTGCACCCCTCCTCCTGCAACCTTCGGCGCAGCACCCGCCCACTCATA
>JBFHON010000183.1:0-6039 GCA_041593295.1 Oceanococcaceae bacterium
AGTTCGGGCTGCTGAAGCTCTTCGGGCTGGGGCTCGATCCCTTCGCCATCCTGGTGCCCTTCCTGGTGCTGGCCAACGGTGTCGAACACGGCATCCAGATGGTCAATGCCTGGGCCGACGAGATCACCACCTCTGAGCAGAGTTCACTGGAGGCCGCGATTGCCTCCTTTCGTCGCGTGGCGATTCCCGGCACGGCGGCATTGATCACCGACGTCATCGGTTTTGCCACCATCGCGCTGATCGATATACGCATCATTCAGGAAATGGCCATCAATGCCGCTTTCGGGATGGCCGCGATCATCGTGACCAACAAGTGGCTGATGCCGATTCTGCTTTCCCTGGTCACGCTACCCGACCGCAAAGCCTACCGCCGTAAACTGGAATGGCGGGAAGCACTTGGCGACAGGGTCTGGGTTGTACTGGCCCGCGTCACCCGGCCGACCCTTGCGCCCTGGGTCATCGCCGCGGCCGCGGTTCTGCTGGGCTGGTCCCTGCATGCCGGAAAGGACCTGCAGATCGGGGACTTCCATGCCGGCTCCCCCGAGCTACGCCCGGACTCCCGTTACAACCGCGATTCGGCAACGATCGTGGAAAACTTTGCCGTCGGCGTGGATGTGCTCAAAGTCTTCATCGAAGCGCCAGCGCAAGCCTGTATCGAATACCAGACCCTGGAAACCATGGACCGGCTGAGCTGGCATCTGCGCAACACTCCGGGTGTGGATTCGGTGCTGTCGCTGCCACAGATGGGCAAAGCAATCCGCACGGCGTGGAATGAGGGCAACCCGCAATGGATGGCGCTGCCGCGCAACCGTTATGCCAGTGTGCAGCTGATTTCTCCCATACCCAGCGCGGCAGGCCTGCAAAATCCCGATTGCTCGGTGATGCCCATCCTGGTTTTCACCGAGGACCACCGTGCAGAGACCATTTCGCAGGTAACCGGTACCGTGCAGCGTTTTCGCGACTCGCTCCCACCGGACACCAACATCCGGGTGGCTCTGGCCGGTGGCAATGTCGGCGTCATGGCCGCGACCAATGAGGTGATTGCCGCCAAGGAAAAACCCGTCCTGCTGTGGGTCTATGCCGCTGTCGGTCTCATGTGCTGGCTGTCCTACCGCACCGTGGGCTCGCTGGTCTGTGTCATGTGGCCCCTGTCGGTTGTTTCCTTTCTGGCTTATGCCGTCATGGCCGAACTGGAAATTGGTCTGAAAGTCGCCACATTGCCGGTCACGGCACTCGCCGTCGGGATTGGAATCGACTTTGGCATTTATTCCTATTCGGTGCTCGAAGGCCATCTCAAGGCCGGTCAGAAGCTGGAAACTGCCTGGACCAGCACACTCCGCCAGACCGGGAAAGCCATTATCTTTACCGGTATGGCCTTATCGCTAGGCGTGTTTACCTGGATGTTTTCAGAACTCCAGTTTCAGCGCGACATGGGTATCCTGCTGACCTTCATGTTTCTGGCAAACATGCTCGGTGCCATTCTGGTGCTCCCGGCACTTGCGCGTTTTCTGGTCAGAGAACCGGATTAACGCACGAATACGCAATACCAAAATCAACCAGACATCGTCTTATTCCGATTAATCACATTAACTTGGTGGTGAGGCCTCATTAACTTCCGGGGCACAATATTTGCAGATGATCCACGCTTGTTTTATTTTAATGCGAGTGAGTCAACCAACTAGGCTCCGCATATAACGATACAGGGACAAATTAATGAGTGTTGATATCTCCAAATTATCGGCCAAGGAACTCGAGCAGCTGCGCGCTTCGATCGACGGAACGATTGAAAGCCGGCGCCTTGAGGAACGCAAGAAGGTCGTCGAAAAAATTCGCGGCATTCTGGCCGAAAACGGCATGACCTGGGATGACCTTCCGCGCACACGCAGCAGCGCTGGCGCCGCCAAGGGCACAAAGGTCGCCCCCAAGTACCGGAACCCGGCCAACCCCGCCAAGACCTGGTCTGGGCGCGGACGCAAGCCAAAATGGGTAGAAGCCCATCTGGCTGCCGGTGGCTCGCTGGAAACACTGAAGATCTAGCTGCCCTCCGCATTCCATAAAACGCCGGCCTTTGCGCCGGCGTTTTTTATGGCATTCGGAAACCCTCTGCCAGGAAACGCGAGCGGTAAAACCGCAGCTCATCGATTGATTCGCGAATATCATCCAGGGCCAGGTGCGTTCCTTCCTTATTGAAGGAAGCGTAAACCTCGGGCGCCCAGCGGCGCGCAAGCTCTTTCAAGGTGCTGACGTCAATATTGCGGTAGTGGAAAAAGCTCTCCAGACGCGGCATGTATTCCAGCAGGAACCGCCGATCGGTACCGATTGAGTTCCCGCACATCGGGGAAACTCCGGCATCGACCCATTGCGAAACAAAGGCCAGTGTCTGATTTTCTGCTTCTTCCAGACTGACCTGGCTTTCACGCACACGCTGGGTCAAGCCTGTGGCCCCGTGTGTCCGCGTGCACCATTCATCCATTTTTTCCAGCTCGGCATCGGGCTGATGAATCGCGATATTCGGGCCTTCCGCCAGAACATTCAGTTCGGAGTCGGTCACGATGGAGGCTATTTCGATAATGACGTTATTGGCATGATCGAGGCCGGTCATTTCCAGATCCAGCCAGACAAGGTTGAGAGCATGTTTCATGGCGCCACATGATACGTTGTCGTCCTCGAGTTTGAATGAAGCCTGGAGACATGGACCATGAGTGACCTGCATGAAGCCCATTGCGAAGCCTGTGAAGGCATCGGCGCTGCGCTGGAGCCCCACCAGATCGATACCTTGATGTCCCAGCTCGATTCCCGCTGGGCGCCGCGAGACGACAGCAAGGCCCTGATGGCCGAATTTCGTTTCAAGAACTACTACCAGACCATGGCCTTTCTCAATGCGGTGGCTTTTGTCGCCAACCGGGAGAACCACCACCCAGACATCCAGTTCGGTTACAACAAGGTCGAGATGCAGTGGCAAACGCATGCCGTCGGCGGCGTGACCCACAATGACTTCATCTGCGCGGCCACGGTGGACCGGCTACTGACCTGAGGGGCGGGAAGTCCCTGCTTCGGACTACCCGCGCCAATTCGCGTGCCGGTCCCAGAATGCCACGGACCGCGCATAGCCTTCGCGATCAACCGGCACCCCGGAGCCTCCCTCTTCCACCCCCAGCGCATTGCGCAAGATGGTGATTGGCGCGAGCGGGATTTCCTGCGGCTCCATCGTATAGAGACAACCCACCACACCCCAGTCGGCATCGATCGGCGAGCCCTCCTTTGCCATCTGCTCAGCGCTGTACAGAATGGGAATCAGCCAGTTCGCAACCGGCGGCTCAACGCCCTCGAACCAGCGCACCAGCACGGGCAGCTCTTCGCGGGACCGGGCCTCGTATGCGCTTCGCAAAAGGTGCTGATTGTCTGCGGTAATTTCCACCGTGGCACAGCGTGTAGAGGTCCAGTTGCGGTGCACGTGCAACTTGCAGAACGGCGCGTAGCCGGCAATCACCACAGCGGGCTCATGCGCATTCAGGTACGCCTCGAACTCTTCGGCTGTGATGTCCTGAATGGTGTTAGCGCGGCTCTCGCGGGGGAACAACCGACGTCGTGCGAACGGCGTCAGACAGATACTCATCGCTTCCAGGGGCTTTTATCCGTCGCCCCTCCACGCGCCCCCGGACCGGGACCGCGACGCCCCGGAACCTTGGCAGGACCACGAGCCGCCGGCTTGCGAGCGGGTCGTGCCGGCGCTTTGGCTGCCGCGGGCTTTTCCGGCTTGGCACGAAACAGAATGGCGATCGCGCCGATTTCACCCACCAGCTCGCTGCGGGTTTCCTTGCTCAGCTGGGCCGCGGCCAGCTTGCGATCCTCACGCTCCATTCCCGGGAACCGGACCTTGATCAGTTCATGCGCCGCCAGTGCGGCTTCGACTTCCCGGGTGACCGCCTCCGTCAAGCCCTTCCCTCCGGTCTGAACGACGGGTGAAAGGTTGTGCGCGCGGGCGCGAAGTTCGCGTCGCTGAGAGGACGTGAGAGGCATGAGCAAGATCCGGGGAAACAAAGCCGCATTTTACCGGTGTGGCGGCAGCAAAGCCCAGAAACCGGCTCAGAGCGTGGTGCCGGTGTCCATCGGCATGGCCGTATTGCGATCAAACATGTCCTGCCAGATGCGCTGGCCGGTCTGGTCGAATTCCAGCACGGTCTGGAAAAATGCCGCCCGGGCTTTTGCGTCCACCATGTCCGCAGGCAACCAGGGATCAAAGACCACACGACGGATGGCCTCGGCACCATAGAGGTAACTTTCCCGGGCCGCCTCCTCGGGATCCATTGCCGGCCAGCGTTGCAGCCACTCCTGCAGAAACCCGGTTTGCCGCTGGTAGGTATCGGCCAGTTCGCGTGCCGGCCACAGCCGGCGAGCCCGTGCGTCGGTGTCCGCATCCAGATCAGCCGCCTGGAACAGCAGGATGTCACGCGGCAGCCCCAGTCTCCAGAGACGCTTGCGTAATGCATCAACCCCGCCGGTCAGGTTGTCCGGCCGGATCCAGGCTCCCGGCTGCAGTTCCTGCATGCCGGTCATGGCGATGGCCCGAAGCCGGCGTTTTTTCTCGCCCCGATCCGTACTCAGGGCCGACCCGGCGAGCAGCATGTGCCAGTTCCCGGACCAATCCTGCAGACGCTCGAGCGACTGCCGCCAGCCGGTGACGTCACCTGCCATGTCCTGCGCAGCGGGCCCGAGCACGTAGAACCCGCGTTCCGGGCTGAGTATCAACCCGTCTGAAGACAGCCGGACCAGGGTGACCCGGACATTGTTTTCCGTGAGGTCGAACAGCGAGCAGGCGCGGATGGCATTGCGCACACTCAGCGGGCGATTCTTGCCTGCATGCAGCAAACCCAGAATGACCTTCTTGGGGGTGGGCCGTTTGGACATGGAAACAATGCGGTCAGATAACTTCGCATGTTCTCACAGAGAGCCGGGCGGCTGCCGCGAACTTAAGGCCTGCCGCCCGGTCACCAGGGCTTCAGGCCGCCTGGGTCACGACCTCTTCCGGCGTGTCCGCCGAGCTTGTCCGGGGCCGCCGGAACTCGAGCACGCCATCCTCGATGCGCCCATAGCGCAAGGTGGGAACATCGCGTACATAGTCATTCATCAGCTTCCAGGGCGCGTCGCGGCCCTGGCGTGGCAGCTGGTCTGCCCCACGGCGCACGTACCCCGAGGCCAGGCTGCCCATCACGGTATCCTCCAGCCGGCCATCGGCCTGCATCGGCGGGACCACCATCGCATAATTCTTGCGTTGCATATGCTTGATGAGACGGCACATGTAGGCGTTCACCAGATCGGCCTTGAGCGTCCACGACGCGTTGGTATAGCCGGCAATCACCGCCAGATTGGGAAGCCCCTCGACCATGCAGCCGCGGTACATCATGCGGTCCTTGAGTACGACCGGTTTCCCGTCAACATCGGCACTGGCGCCCCCGAACATCTGGATGTTGAGCCCGGTGGCTGTGACGATGATGTCCGCATCCACCCGTCCTCCGGACTTCAGCTGGATGCCGTCGCGGTCAAAACGAGCAATCTCGTCAGTCATGATGGATGCCGAACCATCGCGCAGACACTTGAACAGGTCGCCCTGCGGCACCACGCACAGCCGCTGATCCCAGGGGTTGTAGCTGGGCGAGAAGTGGCGAATATCCACCGTCTCACCGAGCTGCCGGCGTGCCGCCATGCGCAGAAACCGCCGCACCACGCCCGGCCTGCTGCGGGACACCCGGTACAAAAACCGCTGCAGACCCACGTTGCGCGCACGGGCCAGCCCGTAGGCGACCTTTTCCGGCAGGAACCGCTGCAGGCGCGTCGTGACCGGGTCCACCTTCGGCACGCTCATCACGTAGGTGGGCGAACGCTGCAGCATGGTCACGTGTCCGGCGGTACTCGCCATCGACGGCACGAGCGTTATGGCGGTAGCACCGCTACCGATCACCACCACCTTTTTCCCCCGGTAGTCCAGGTTCTCCGGCCAGTGCTGGGGGTGAACCACGGTCCCTGCGAAGTCTGCCGCAC
>JBFHON010000184.1:0-6033 GCA_041593295.1 Oceanococcaceae bacterium
GTGCAGATGCACGCGATCCAGACCAGTGGAAACTGCATTCGCAACACCACCACTGACGTCTTTGCCGGTGTCGCACCCGATGAGGTCGAGGACCCGCGCCCGTGGTGCGAGCTGATCCGCCAGTGGAGCACGCTGCACCCGGAGTTTGCTCACCTGCCGCGCAAGTTCAAGATTGCCGTCAGCGCCGCGACGCAGGACCGTGCTGCAACCTACGTCCATGACATTGGCCTGCAGATCCATCATGTCGACGGTGCTACGCGCTTCCGGGTCATCGTGGGCGGCGGCCTGGGTCGCACCCCCATCCTGGGCAGCATCGTGCGGGAAAGTCTCGAACCTGCGCACCTGCTGAGCTACCTCGAAGCCGTCCTGCGGGTGTACAACAAGCTGGGCCGGCGCGACAACAAATACAAGGCCCGTATCAAGATCCTGCTCAAGGAAACCGGCCTCGAGGCCTTCACCGCACTGGTCGAAAGTGAATACGCCACGCTGCGCGGTGGTGAGCTGACCCTGTCGCAACAGGAAATGGACCGGGCCGCGCAGTACTTTGCCGCTCCCGACTATGCAGCGAAGCAGGCAGAACTGGGCGCGCCCAGCACCGATGTCGCCGTCCCTTCAATCTGGCGGACCCATAATGTCCGGCCGCACAAGGTTGCGGGCTGGGCCAGCGTGGTTGTCAGCCTGAAACCCCGCGACGAGCCGCCTGGTGATGCCACGGCCCGGCAAATGCGGGTGGTCGCCGAACTGGCCGAACGTTACGGCTTCGGCGAAATCCGGGTGAGCCACGAACAGAATCTGGTGCTGCCAGATGTGCCTGAAACCCATCTGGGCATGGTCCACAGGGATCTCGCTGCGGCCGGTCTGGCCACCCCCAACCACGGACTGGCATCGGACATGATCTGCTGCCCGGGCCTGGACTTCTGCTCTCTGGCCAACGCGGGTTCCATCGGCGTTGCCCGCGACCTGCAGGCCCTGGTTGAAGACGAGGAGCTGGAACAGGCCGTCGGCGAGATACGCCTCAACATGAGTGGCTGCATGAACGGCTGCGGCCACCACAGTGTCGGCCATATCGGGATTCTCGGCGTCGATAAAAAGGGCGAAGAGTGGTACCAGCTGACCCTGGGTGGCAACTCCAAGAACAACCCCCGCCTGGGCGACCGGCTGGGCGCCGCCCTGTCGCGTGATGCGGTGGCTCCTGCAGTCGGCACCCTGTTGCGCACCTATCTCGAACTGCGCGAGCCGCAGGAGCAGTTCCTGCAAACCTACGCCCGTGTCGGTGTAGCCCCCTTCAAGGAGGCGGTGTATGGCTAATCTACTGAACCGCAAAGGCGAGCAGATCGCCGACGACCCGTGGCATAAGCTGCCGATTCACAGCGACCTGCAGAGCGCACCGCCTGCCGGGGATTTCATCCTGCAGCTGGAGAACACCG
Source organism: Oceanococcaceae bacterium (assembly GCA_041593295.1). Taxonomy (GTDB): domain Bacteria; phylum Pseudomonadota; class Gammaproteobacteria; order Nevskiales; family Oceanococcaceae; genus MS8. The sequence continues at coordinate 1,428 of JBFHON010000184.1, forward strand.
CCGTCATCGCCGAGCTGCCGCTGGAGATGCTGGAACGGGCCTGCGGCATCGCCCTGCAGTTCCCGGCGTTCACCGACGGCCGCGCCTACACGCAGGCCCGGGAACTGCGCCAGCGCGGATACACCGGCGATATCCGGGCCACAGGTGATGTCCTGTCTGACCAGCTCCTGGCCATGCGCCGCTGCGGCTTCAGCAGCTTCGCGCTGAGCGATACCCACAACCCGGAAACCGCCAGGCTGGCCATGGGCGCGTTCCAGCAAGCCGCACAACCCGCCGTCGACAACCGGGGCCTGCAAACCCGTCGGCTCGGGTCATCACCGACACCCCTGGAATCCGCGCTGACCTGACCCCCAGCGTTCTGCGGAGCAAGTTTCACCCGCGAGCACCGAACTTTCAGACGGGAACAGCACCCGGTGCACTTGCGTACCATAGGGGGATGTCTGTGCCCCCTGCCAACGCTCTGAAATCGACTGCCGCGACGGCACTGCCGACAGGCCGCGAGTCCGGGTTGCCCCCCGCAGTCGACGCGGACCGGCTGGCTGCGCAGAACCCGTCGCTGGTGGACCGGCACGGCCGCAGCAAGCGCAAGCTGCGCCTGTCCATCACCGACCGCTGCAATTTCCGCTGCAGCTACTGCATGCCGGATGACCCGGACTACCTGCCGGCCGACCAGCGCCTGAGCACGGAGGAATTGCTCAGTCTGGCCAGCACCTTTGTGCGCGACTTCGGCATTACCCAACTGCGGGTCACCGGTGGCGAACCGACCCTGCACCCGGACCTGGTCCGCATCGTCACGCAGCTCACCCTGCTGCGCGTTGACGGACTGCAACAGATTCACCTGAGCACCAACGCCAGTCGCCTGGCGAACCTCGCCAACGCGCTGGCTGCGGCTGGCCTCGACGGCGTGAATGTCAGCATCGACAGCCTGCAGCCGGAACGCTTCGCCGCCATGTGTGGCGCCGGCGCCCGGCTTGGCGACGCGCTGGCAGGCATCGCGGCGGCCCGGGACGCAGGACTCAAGCTGAAACTGAACATGGTGGTTCAGGCCGGGCGCAACGATGACGAAATCATTCCGATGCTGGATTTCGCGGCGGAACTGGGCGCCGAGCTGCGCTACATCGAATTCATGCCCCTGGACGGTGGTCACGGCTGGTCGCAGGGGGATGTGGTTTGCCACGACACCATTCTCAGCCGCATCGGCCCGGTCGAAGCCCTTGGCAGTGACGGCGCCCCGGCGCGGCGCTACCGGCGGGCCAGCGGGCAGACTTTCGGCATCATTGCCAGTGTCACCCAGCCCTTTTGTGGCAGCTGTGACCGTCTGCGGCTCACCTCGGACGGCCAGCTCGTCACCTGCCTGTACAGCGGACACGGGCTCCCGTTGCGGCCCTGGATCGACCAGCCTGCCGCCCTGCAGGAAAGGATACGTGCCCATGTCTTCAACAAACCGCCCGGCTATATCGCCGGCATGCGCGAAACCCCGATGAGAATGTATCGCCTGGGCGGCTAATATCGGCACATGACCTACACCATCGAAGCCTGCGGCAAGCTCGGCGACATGCTGCCGCAACCCCTGACCCTGAGCTGCGACGCGCGCACCGTGAATGACCTGCTTGCCCAGCTTGCCGAGCAGTACCCGATTGTTGCTGCCGACATGCCGCGCACCGCCATTGCACGCGGCGCGAGCATTCTCGACCGTAGTGCGGAGATCCAGGACGGCGACACGCTGGCACTGATTCCCCCCGTAGGTGGCGGCTGAAATGCAGCATCTGGACGATCAGCCGCTGGATCTGGCGCAGGCATTCGGCAACCCCCGCGAAGATTGCGGCGCTACCGTCGCCTTCGTCGGAACCGTCCGCAACCACCACGCAGGTCAGCCGGTCGAAGGCCTGGAGTACAGCGCGCACCGCCCCAGCGCGGAAGCCGAACTGGCGCGCATCTGCGCCGAAGCCCGGGAAAAGTTCGCCATCGCCGAGCTACGCATCATCCACCGGCTGGGTGATCTGACACTGGGAGACTCCGCCGTCCTGCTGGTCTGTCAGGCGGCGCACCGGGAGGCGGCCTTCGACGCCGCTCGCTGGGCACTGGAAACCCTGAAGCAGCGCGTCCCCATCTTCAAGAAAGAACACTACCGTGACGGCCACAGCGAATGGCTGGACGGTCACAGCATTGCCACCGACAACTCGCCCCATGATCGTTGATATCACCGGCAAACCGGAAACCCTGCGCACCGCCCGGGCCCAGGCCCAGCTGACGCTGCCTGACGACGCGGCGCGCTGTGTGCGCGAACAGCGCGTCAACAAGGGCGATGTTGCCACCGCGGCCCGACTGGCCGGCATCATGGCCGTCAAACGTACCTGGGAGCTGCTGCCCCACTGCCACCCGCTGCGCCTGGAGCAATGTGATGTGGCGGTCGAACTGCAGGGCAACACCCTGCACATCGAAGTCCATGTCGCCTGCATCGGGTCCACCGGGGTGGAGATGGAGGCCATGACCGGGGCCAGCATCGCCGGGCTGACGGCTTACGACATGCTGAAACCCCATTGTGACGCGCGGGAACTGGTGCTGGGCGACATTCGCCTGCTGCAGAAAACCGGCGGCAAAACCGATTATCCCCGGCGCCTGAAACGCGCCCACGGCGCAGCGATCCTGGTGATCCATGACCCGGATCGCAGCCGCGACATCCTGCGGGAACGCGGCGACCAGCTCCGCCAGGCACTCGAAGCCACGGGGTTCACCCCGGTACGCTGCGAGCATTTACCCGCAACCCGAGAGGCCCTGGAGCAGGCGCTGAACGCCAGCACGGAAAGTCTGGTGCTGATGATGGGGGGCAGCGGGCACCGCGCATCGGATTGCGCGCCCGACTGCACCCGTGACCACATCGTTCGCGACCTGCCCGGCCTGGTGGACGCCATGCGCCTGCATGGCCTGCGCCGCACCCCCTATGCCGCAATCTCGCGCGGCGTGGCCGGGTATAACGCTGTCAACCAGTTGCTGATCAATATTCCCAGCAGCAGTGACGGCTGGTCGCAGGCCTGGGAAGCCCTGCAGACCCCGGTGCTGCACCTGCTCAATCGCGGTCACTAGACAGCCATGATCAGTCTGGACCAGGCCGAAGCGCAGATTGCCCAGTCCATCAAGCCCCTGCCGCCCCGGTCGGTTGCGGTCGATGACAGCCTGGGCCTGACACTGGCGGCAACAGTACAGGCCCGGCTGACACAGCCCCAATGGCCACAAGTCGCCATGGATGGTTACGCCGTGCACCTGGCTGAGGGCGCAAACGGCCCCTGGCAGCTGCAGGACTCCATTGCCGCAGCGGGGCAACCCACCGCCACGTTGTTGCCGGGACACGCCTTGCGGGTCACCACCGGCGCGCCGCTACCGGCCGGGGCCAATACGGTGATCATCCAGGAAAACACCCAGATGGAAGGCGGCCAGCTCTGGGCCACGCAAAGCATCTGCTCCGGGAGCCATATCCGCCCCGCTGGTGAGGATTTTTGCCATGGCGACAGCCTGCTCGAAGCCGGCCGCCGGATCACGCCCGGCATCCTCGCCGCCCTCCACCATGCCGGCGTGCACACGGTCGAGGCCATTCCGCGCCCGCGAATGGCATGCCTGATCACCGGCTCGGAACTGCTGCGCGACAATGCCCCGGCCGCTGACGGCAAAACACCGGACACCAACGGCCCCTACCTGCAAGCCTGGGCGCAACTGCGCAACCTGCCCTGCACGGTGCACCACTGCGACGAAACACCCGAAGCCCTCCAGGCCCTGGTCACTCACCACCTGCCAAAGGTGGACCTGCTCGTCGTGTGTGGCGGCGCATCCGTCGGGCCGCGCGACGGCAGTCACGCTGCCCTGCAGGCCGCGGGTGGCCGCTGCGTGTTCAGCAAGGTCGCGCAGAAACCCGGCAAACCCATGGCGTTGTATCTCGTGGATGGCAAGCCCGTGCTGCTGCTACCCGGCAACCCGGCCGCCGTGTTCTGCGGCGCGGAGTGGCATTTGCAGCACCTGCTCTGCCGCCTGCAGGGGCTTCCGAACCCGCCCGAACTCGACATGGCGATCCAGGGGCCGCTTCCGCGCGTGGGCAGCCGCACGCTGCTGTTGCGCGCGCACGCCGCCATCAAGCCGGATGGCCGGGTGCACGCCACCATTCTGGAGGGGCAGCTTTCACACCTGCTCGGCAACCTCCCCGACTGCAATGCCCTGGTCCGGCTGGATCCGGGCGTCTCCTGCCCGCCCAACCGCACGCTGCCCGGCACCGTTCTGCACGGCGAGGCCCTGCAACCGCTTTTCTGAGATTCGGCCTCAGCCAGCGGGCAGGCTGATGCGGGTCTCGCCCCCCAGATACGGAGCGAGCACCTCCGGGAGTTCGATCGAGCCGTCAGGCTGTTGCCCGTTCTCGATCACCGCAAGCAGCGTCCGTCCCACGGCCAGACCCGAACCATTGAGCGTGTGAATCAGTTCCGGTTTGGCGCCGGCTTCCGGCCGCACGCGGGCCTGCATGCGACGGGCCTGGAAGTCCTGGAAGTTGGAGCAGGAGGAAATTTCGCGGTAGCAACCCTGTGACGGCACCCAGACCTCCAGGTCGTAGGTCTTCGCGCTGGCA
>JBFHON010000185.1:0-6003 GCA_041593295.1 Oceanococcaceae bacterium
AGGAAGCGCGTCTGCTGTCGGGCGACCCGGAAGTCACGGCCTACTTCGAGCAGCTACTGGCTGCGGCCGGGGCGGAGCATGCCGCGCTGGCGGCACGCTGGCAGCTCGGTGAGCTCGCCGGCAACCTCAACAACGCCAGCCTCAGCACTGCCGACAGCCCGGTGAGCGCCGAGCAACTGGCCGGGCTGGTGAAGCGGCTTGCGGACAACACGCTCTCCGGCAAGATGGGCAAGGAAGTCTTCGCGGCGATGTGGGCCGGCGAGGGTGATGCGGACACCATTATTGAAGCCCGCGGGCTGAAGCAGATGTCCGACACCGGCGCCCTCGAAAAAATCATCGATGAGGTGATGGCGGCGCACCCCGAGCAGGTACAGCAGGTGCGAGATGGCAAGACCAAGGTCATCGGCTTCCTGGTTGGCAAGGTCATGCAGCAGACGCGTGGTCAGGCCAACCCGGGGCTGGTCAACCAGTTGCTGCAGAAGCGCCTGTGAGCGAGCAGCCGACTACACCTGTCGCGCTGAGCGGCACCTTGTGGCCATTTCGCTATGACGGCCTGCCGCTGGTCGGTGGGCTGGTCCGCCTGGGGCCGGAATGGGCCGAACTGGTCAGCGAGCGGGGCTACAGTGAATGCTCGGCTCAGCTGCTTGGTGAGGCGCTGTGCACGGTGGCACTGCTGGCTGGCAGTGCCAAGACTCCGCCGCGGCTGACGCTGCAATTGTCGGGGGCTGCCGATGTGCAGTTGCTGGTTGCGCAGAGCCTGCGGCCCGGCCAGCTGCGCGGTATGGTCAAGCCCGCCGGGCTGGAAAGCCTGCCCTTCGGCAAGGGCGGGCGTCTGGTCATGACGCTCGAGTCCGACCGTCAGCAGCAGGCGGCGCAAAGCATTGTTCCGCTGGACGGTGACAGCCTGGCGCAGGCCATGCAGCAGTACTTCGACCAATCCGAGCAGCTGCCCTCCCGGTTCTACCTCAAGGCCGACCAGACGCAGGCCTTTGGGCTGCTGGTGCAACGCGTGGCCGGTGACGATGCCGATGTGAGTGCGGCCTTGCAGGTGGTGGAGAACTGGGCGCTGCCGGAACTCCCGCCGGAGCCCGAGCGCTTCCTCGGCGCGCTGCTGGATCATGACATCGCGCTGATCGAGCCGGTGCAGCCGTGGAAGGTCGAGTGCCACTGCGATGCGGGCAGTGTCAGCCGCATGCTGCTGGGGCTCGGGATCGATGAGGCCCGTGAACTGGCCGAGAAGCAGGGCAGCATCCAGATCGAGTGCGGATATTGCGGCGCGCAGTACGCCTACGACCGCACCCAGGTGGAACAGCTGTTTGCCGCCGACGCGGCCGAGCCGCCTGCGGCGCCGCGCAACTAACCCGGAACAACAAAACAATGCGTATCGGGTTGGTTGTCGACTCTGGCTGCGATTTGCCGGAAGACTTCATGCAGGAACATGGCATTCAGTTGCTGCCCATCGCCATTCGCCTGGGTGAGGACTCCCTGGTGGATGCCCATGATCCGCAGGCGGCGATGGAGTTCTATCGCAACGAGATCGGCAGTCGCGGTGCGGATGCCGAGACCACCGCCTACACCACGGACCAGATCACCGAGCTGTTTCTGGGGCGACTGGTTGGCGAGTACGACTACGTCTTCTGCGAAACGGTCATGCGCAGCCGCTCGCGCATTTTCGAGAACGCAACGAAGGCCTCGTTCCGCATCCTGTCGGGCTACCGGCCTTCGCGTGAGGAGGCCGGCTGTGACAGTCCCTTTGCGATGCGCGTGGTCGACACCGGAACCCTGTTTACGGGGCAGGGCGTGATTGCCGCCGAAACCGCACGTTTGATTGCCAGTGGTGCCAGTGCCAACAAGATCCGCTCGCGGATCGAAGGCATGGTGCAGGCCGTCCAGGCCTATGCGGTTCCGCAGGACGTGTACTACCTGCGGGCACGAGCACGGCGCAAGGGTGATCGCAGCCTGGGGCTGCTGGGCGCGGTGTTTGCGTCCACCTTCGATGTCAAGCCCATTCTGGTCGGTCACCGCAACACGACCGAGGCGATCGCCCGGGTGCGTGGCTTCCAGGAGGCCACGGAGCGGGTGCTGGGGAATGTCCGGCGTCAGGTCGAAGCCGGGCTCGATGCTCCCTTCGTGTGCCTGAGCTACGCAGGCGACCTGAAGCTGATGCGTGTGCTGCCGGGCTACCCGGAACTGGCCGCGGCCTGCAGCCAGCGGGGTGTCACCCTGCTGGAGTCGGTCATGAGCGTGACCGGGGGTATCAATCTGGGGCCGGGAACCCTCACGGTGGCGATGCTGGCCAAAGGTCACGAATTCACCTAAAGTACCTCGCGATGCCTTGAGGCCGGCGCATGGCGCTGAATCACAGGGCGGGGTCAGGGTGTGTATCCATCGGGGGAGAACGGTGCACCCGCACCAAATGCAAGGGGCCGCTTCTAGCGGCCTTTTGTTTTTCAGCTATTCATACAAAAAACAATGCCTTGCCGTGGCCCAGAGCGGGTCGGGACGCGATACGCAGGAGAGCGACAATCGATGTTGAACATATTCAGCCAGCACCCTCGGGGGCTCGTGGTGCTATTTGGCACCGAGATGTGGGAGCGCGCCAGTTATTACGGAATGCGCGCAATTCTGGTTCTGGCGTTAACAGCAGCCGTCAGTGAAAGCGGCGGTCTCGGGCTGTCGGACACGATGGCCACCGCGATCTACGGCATGTACACCGGGGCGGTTTACCTGGCCTGTCTGCCGGGGGGCTGGATTGCTGACCGTCTGCTCGGGCAGCGGCAGGCGGTGTGGTACGGCGGAATCATCATTACCCTCGGCCACTTCACGATGGCACTGCCGTTTGACCAGACCTTTTACCTCGGCCTGGTCTTCATTGTGCTGGGTACCGGTCTGCTCAAGCCGAACGTATCGACCATGGTGGGTGAACTCTACCCGCAGGGTTCCGCCAGTCGCGACGCCGCATTCTCCATTTTCTACATGGGGATCAATCTGGGCGCTTTCTTTGGCCAGCTGGTCGTTGGCTTTCTGGGTGAAAAGGTGGGCTGGCACTGGGGTTTCGGCGCCGCCGGTGTCGGCATGGTGTTTGGCCTGTGGCAATACCGCGCGGGTGCGAAGCACCTGGGTGATGCCGGCCTGTTGCCGGAATCCTGCGGTGACCCCGAGAAGGATGCACGGACCCGGCGTATCGGCTGGACGGCCATCAACAGCTTCCTGGTCCTGCTGGCGCTGGCCGTTGGTACCGCGATGGTTGGTCTGTGGGTGCCCGATCCGGGCATGCTTGCACTGATCTTTGCCCAGGTGGTTATCGCGCTGGCAATTGCCTTCTTTGGCTGGGTGCTGATCTTTGGCGGACTGACCCCGCAGGAGCGCAAGCACGTCGGCGTGATCGCCATCTTCTTCCTGGCTTCGGCCGTCTTCTGGTCCGGGTTTGACCAGGCCGGATCTTCGCTGAACATCTTCGCGGACCGCTATACCGACCGCGATATCTTCGGGTGGGAGATGCCGGCCTCGTGGCTGCAGTCGATCAACCCGATGCTGATCATCATGCTCGCCCCGTTCTTTGCCTGGCTGTGGGTGTTTCTGGCTCAGCGCAATCTGGATCCGTCCTCGCCGGTGAAATTCGCCGTGGGCCTGATTCAGCTGGGCCTGGGCTTCTGGGTCATGGTCTTTGCCGCCCGCATCGCCGCCGGTGGCGAGCTGGCTGCACCGACCTGGCTGCTGCTGACCTACCTGTTCCACACCACCGGCGAGCTGTGTCTGTCTCCGGTCGGGCTGTCTGCGGTGACCAAGTTGGCGCCGCGGCGCTACCTGGGACAGATGATGGGTACCTGGTTCATGGGCTCATCACTGGGTAATGTCCTCGCCGGTCTGATGGCCGGTCACATCACCGTACAGGGCGCCGGGGCAATGCCGGAGCAGTTCATGCGCGTGGTGTACATGAGCATCCTTGCCGGTGTGCTGATGCTGATTGCCACACCATTGATCAAGTCCTGGATGCGCGGTTCGGCGGAATTCCCCGAGAAGCGCACCTACAAGGAGCATGCTGACCATGCTCGGGAAGTGGAGCCCAACTAGATGAATACACTCAAGATTACGATTGCTGCCGGAGCCTCGCTGGCTCTTGGCGCCTGCGCGATGTTCGCCGCCAAGCCGGACACCACTTCCACATACACCAGTGATGCCGCAGGAGCCCGGGCCTTTCTCGCGGATTACGACCGGGATGTGCGTGAAGTCTCGGTCGAGGCCTACAAGGCGGCCTGGGTGCAGGCGACCTACATCACGGGCGATACGCAGCAACTGGCGGCCAAGGCCTATGAGCGGTTCCTGGCCTGGAACAGCGAGCGCGCCATTGCCGCGCGGCAGTTCGACGGGCTGGACCTGGATGCGGATACCGCCCGTCAGCTGAAACTGTTGCGGCTGTCCAACGGTGTGCCGACCGACCCGCAGGAGCTGAGCGAGCTGACCACACTGGGCAGCCAGCTTGAAGCCGCCTACGGCTCCGGCCGCTACTGCCCGGACGGACCGGACAGTTGCCAGGAACTTGGCGTACTTGAAGACACGCTGATGAAGTCCCGCAAGCCGCCCGAACTGCTCGAGGCCTGGACCGGCTGGCGCACCATCTCCCCGCCCATGCGCGAGAATTACCAGCGCTTCGTCGAGTTGCAGAACAAGGGTGCCCAGGAGCTGGGGTTTGCCGATGCCGGGGAATACTGGCGTTCCGGCTACGACATGGACGCGAGCGAACTCGCCAGCACGGTGGAAAACCTGTGGCAGCAGGTCGAGCCGTTGTACAAGTCACTGCATTGTGAGGTGCGTGCCCAACTCAACGCGCAGTACGGTTCCGAGGTGGCACCGGCCGAGGGGCCGATCCCGGCCCATCTGCTGGGCAACATGTGGTCGCAGCAGTGGGGCAACATCTACCCGATGGTCAAGCCCTACCCGAAGGCCGCATCCATTGATGTGACGGCCGCCCTGCAGAAGCAGGACTATTCGGCGGAACGGATGGTCCGGCAGGCGGAGGGTTTCTACACCGAAATGGGCTTCCCCGAGCTCCCGGAGAGCTTTTATCAGCGCTCCATGCTGGTCAAGCCCCGGGACCGGGATGTGGTCTGCCATGCCTCGGCCTGGGACCTGGATTTCCAGGGCGATGTGCGCATCAAGATGTGCATCAAGCCGGATTCGGAAAACCTGACCACGATCTACCATGAGCTGGGCCACATCTTTTACGACCTGGCCTACAACCCGCTGCCGGTGATTTACCAGGGCGGGGCCCATGATGGTTTCCATGAAGCCATTGGCGACACGATGGTGCTGGCGATGACGCCGGGCTATCTGGCTTCCGTGGGGCTCGCGCCCGAGCAGGGTCGGGCTTCGGCAGAAGCGGTGATCAACACGCAGATGCAGATGGCGCTGGACAAGATTGCCTTCCTGCCGTTTGGCCTGCTGGTCGATCAGTGGCGCTGGAAGGTGTTTTCCGGTGAAGTCGGTCCGGAGCGTTACAACGCATCCTGGTGGGAATTGCGCGAGAAATACCAGGGCATCAAGCCGCCGGTTGAACGCAGCGAGGCGGATTTCGACCCCGGCGCGAAATACCACATCCCGGGCAACACGCCATACATGCGCTACTTCCTTGCGCATGTGATGCAGTTCCAGTTCTACAAGGCGATGTGTGATGCCGCCGGCTACGAAGGCCCACTGCACGCCTGCAGCTTTGCCCGCTCGACGGCGGCTGGCGACAAGATGTGGAAGATGCTCGCGGCAGGTCAGTCACAACCCTGGCCGGATACGCTGGAACTGCTGACCGGGACCCGGGAAATGGACGCCAGTGCTGTCATCGAATACTTCCAGCCCCTGCTGCAGTGGCTGGAGAAGCGTAACGAGAATCGCGCCTGCGGTTGGTAACAACCCGGCCGGCAGTTGCCTGCAACCCACGCTTTACGGAGCGTGGGTTTTTTTATGCCTGTCAGCCGCGTGAGCGACGCGGGGTGAACTCGTACTCGTCAT
>JBFHON010000186.1:0-5996 GCA_041593295.1 Oceanococcaceae bacterium
TCGCAACCCGGCCCGACCGCTAGACTGCACGCATGATAGCCGTGGAGCGTTCTGAGTGACTTCCCGGCCACCCTTCGGACAATGAGGAGACCTGAATAATGGGACGACGGCACGTGTTTGCCCTGATCGCCGGCCTGGCCCTGCCCGGTCTGGCCCCGGCCGAACCCGCACAGCCCCCGGCGGCTGGCGTCCGTTTCAGCATTATCGACACCTCCGGTGCGGAGACGCTGGAAGCCCTGACCTATGCCGGCGGCGCGTGGTTGACCCGAACCCGCATGAACCACATGGCCGTGCTGGTGGAGTACCCCGGGGGGCGCTTCCTTTTCGACACCGGGCTGGGCCGCAAGATCGACGAGCAATACGCAGCCGACATGCCCTGGTGGATGCGCCCGCTGATGAGTTACGACCCGGTGACGCCAGCCCGCGACCAGCTGGATGCGGCGCAATACCCCGCCATACCGCGAATCATCCTCAGCCATGTGCACTGGGACCACGCCAGCGGTGTGCCGGATTTCCCCGAGGCGGAGATCTGGCTGCGGCCCGGAGATCGGGCATTCATCGACGGCGGTCCGCGCGGGCCGGTCATGCCGTCACAGTTCGCACACGCCGGGCTCAACTGGCATGAGTATGCCCTGCAGGAGACGCCCTTTCTCGGCTTCCCGCAAAGCCTTGATCTGTCCGACAACCAGTCCGTCGTGCTGGTCGGCATGCCCGGCCATACTCCGGGTTCTACCGGGCTGTATCTGAAGACGGGAAGCGGTCAGGAATTTCTGTTCAGCGGCGACATCGTCTGGAACGCCCGGGCACTGGAAACCGGTGCGCCCAAGATGCTCATCGCGCGGATGACCGCTGACTTCGACAGCCATGCGACCCAGCAGCAGATCGACCGCCTGGTCGCCTTGCGCAAAAGCCACCCCGATATGCTCATCGTGCCGGCGCACGACGCCAGCGTGCAAGCCGGGCTCAGCCGTTTTCCCGCATGGGTCGAGTAGGCTGAACCCCGGCAGCCGGGGCCTTGGCAATGGTGGGGTCGGCCCGCTCCAGCAGCTCCCTGACCGCCCCGCTATTGCGCAGGCTTCCGTAGTGGAAACCCCCTTCGGCGACCAGCCGCGATTCACACCAGGCGCTGGCTACACTCTCGGGCGCATGCTGCAACAACAATGAGGCCTGGAACACCAGCGCCATCTGCTCGGTGAGCCGCCGCGCGCCAAACTGCACGGTGTCCGCATCGTCGCGCTGCTGTCTGGGCAAGGCAGCAAGCTTGCGGGACAGCGCCGAAAACGCCGTGTCAAAGACGGGATGCTGACCCCGTGCCGGATTGATTTCCTGCATGAAGGCTTCCACCGCCTGCGGTTCGCGCGCCATCGTCCGCAGCACATCCAGGCACTGCACATTGCCGCTGCCCTCCCAGATCGGGTTGATCACCGCCTCACGATAGACCCGGGGAAACAGCGCGTTTTCCATCACCCCGCTGCCACCGATGCATTCCATGACCTCATAACTGTGCTGCGGCGTGCGCTTGCACACCCAGAACTTGCCCACGGCCGTCATCAAACGGGCCAGACTGGCTTCGCTGTCATGAACGTCCTTGTTATCCAGTGCACGGGCCATGCGCATGCTCATGGCGATGGCCGCTTCATACTCCAGCGCCAGGTCCGCCAGCACGTTCTGCATCAGCGGCTGCTCGGCCAGTGGCCGGCCAAAAGCACGCCGCTGCCGGCAGTAATGCAGGGCATTGGCCACCCCGACCCGCATCAGCCCGGCCGATGCCCCCATGCAATTGAAGCGGGTCACCCCCACCATTTCGATGATGGTGGCAACGCCACGCCCTTCTTCGCCGATCAGCCAACCCTGAGCACCGCGCAATTCCACCTCCGACGAGGCGTTGGAGCGGTTACCCATCTTGTCCTTGAGACGAATGACCTGCAACGGATTCTTTTCACCGCCGGGCAACCAGCGGGGAACCAGAAAACAACTCAGACCGCCGGGCGCCTGCGCCAGCACCATGAACAGATCGCACATGGGCGCGGACAGGAACCATTTGTGACCGGTCAACCGGTACAGGCAACCACCACCGCGCTCGCTCAGGGCTTCTGCCCGGGTGGTGTTGAGCCGCACATCCGACCCCCCCTGCTTTTCCGTCATGCCCATCCCCACGGTCAGGGCCGACTTCTGTTCGATGGGCAGGTTCCGGGGGTCGTAGTCGCAGGCCAGAATCTTGCTCTCGAAATGGGTGGCAAGGTCGGGCTGGCTGCGCAGGCAGGGAATGGATGAAAAGGTCATGGTCGTCGGGCACTGGTGTCCCGATTCCACCTGCCCGTGCATGAAGTCCTTGGCGCCACGCACAACATGCGCCCCCGGTCCGGGCTGTGCCCAGGCCGAAGAATGGATCCCCTCGCGAAACGCGGTTTTCATCAATGCGTGGTACGAGGGGTGGTAGCGCACGTAATCGATCCGCCGCCCGAAACGGTCATGGGTTTCAAGTTCCGGCGAATACCGGTTGGCCAGATAGCCATGTTCCAGATACTCGGCGCGACCGATATCCGCACCAAAACGCACCAGGTCCGTATGGCCCCATGCGCCCCCTTCGCGGCTGACCGCATCGACCAGCGCCGCATCGCTGGCGTACAGGTTGTAGTTCACCAGTTCCGTGCCGATATTTTCGACGCGATGGGTTTCGCCAGCCGGCAATACATCGTTCATGGGTCTTTCCTTGTGCTGCGATGCGACTTTCAGGTGGCGCAAACTCAGTGAACTGAGCTGGACTCGCCGCGACCGGCCCGCAAGGCGTTGGTCAGGCAGATGGCGGTAAAAATGGTCACGCCGACAACGGCCGCATAAAACGAGCCGTAAGACACCAGATTGGGCCAGTCACCAATGGGCTGCAGCCCGCGTTGTGGCGCATACACCGCCGTGGAATACCCGATCAGGTTGCCCCACAACGTCACGATGGCCGCGTAATACACCCATTTGGCCTGCCGCACGCTGAACTTCAGGATCGGGCTGAGCAGCACCACCGCCATCACGTATACCGCGTTCATGATCGGGCCGGTGTGGGTATTCCGCAGCAATTCCTTCTGGTCCGGCACGGCGATCTCGAAACGCGGCAAGGGCAGGATGTGAAAGACGTTGTCGGCCAGCGCAATCAGCCAGGCAAAACCGCCAAAAAAACCAAAGAACATCATCACAAAGCAATGAGCCAGCAACCTGCCGCTGATCCGGCTGCTGAAGCCGCCCCCTTCCCTGACCCAGAATTCGTTATGCATTGTTTCTCCTCGTGAAAAATAAACAGGGCGCGTGCGTGACCCGCCCCGGTGTGAAAATTCGTTCGACGATCAGGCAGCGCCTGCCAGCCCCGTCGCGTTGCCAAATGGCACGGGAATGGCGGGATGCGCCGTGTCCAGCAGCGGGACCTGGCCTTCCGGCCATTGCTCGTAACCGGCAATCCATTCCTGTACCCAGCGCAACTCCTTTTCCCTGCGTGGGTCGTGCCCTGGCAAGGCCGCACGCAACAGGAAAGGCAAGGCATAACGGATGAATTCCCACTGGTGGCGTGCCAGGCGCAGACGGGATCTGATGCTGCTCCAGTGACCGTCCTTTTTCAGGATCGACCGATAACCCCGCATCGAGTACCAGGCCACGGCACAGGAGCCATGGAACACCCCGAGCATGCGTGCGAAATAGCCCGCCACGCTGCCGCCGAACGCCGCCTGGTAGACATCATGAGCCACACACTTGTGCTCCGATTCCTCGACGAAGTGCCACAGCACGAACGACGCCACCCGCGTATCCGCGCCGCCGAACAGTTTGACCCGCTGATCGACCAGCCACTTGGTTACCCCCAGCGTCATGGCCTCGAACCCGGCCGTATACGCCATGCGGGTGCGCAGCGACTTCCCTTTCAGGTTTTCGTAATGCTGTTTCAGGTCGCCTTCAATGTCTGCCAGTTGTGCATGGCCCTTGGCCTTGATCAGTTCGTTGAAGCGGCGGTGCGTGGTGAAGTGGTATTGCTCCTGCATGTTGAATGCACGGCTGGTCTCCTTGACGTACCCCTCTTCAAGACCGGCAGCAGCCTCTCGCATGGTCTTGATCAGAAAAGGCTCAAGAAAGGGCATGGTGATGGATGCGCCATTGACCATCGCACAGAACTCGGGGTCATCCGGTTTCCAGAGCGGCTCCAGGTCATCCGGAAACTCGAAAGGGATTTTCCGCGGCGTCGGTTGATGCGCGGGGTCGGAAAAATGCTTGTCCATGGGTTGTCTCCTCGTTGGGCCGCCTTTCAGGCCACGGTGCCGTGTTGATCCGCGGCGTCGCTTTCGATGTGCTGCCGCATGCCGGCACGCAAGGTATGAATGACCACAGGGGTCAATGACGCCACATCCCGGCCCATGCCGAACTGACCCGCCAGTTCCAGCGAAACCAGACCGTGCGCACCAATCCAGAACAGGTGACTGGCGGTGAGCGGGTCCAGGTGTTTGGGCAACTCTCCCACGGCCTGCGCTTCCGCAATCACCCGCGTGCAGATATCAAGCGCATCGTGCTTGGCCCGGCGAAACTCGATGGAGTGGCGTGCGACATCGGTGTTATCGAGGTTGAAGAACAGCAGCGCGTAGCGGTGCGGCCGCTGCAGGCCGGATTCGATGTAGGCCCGGGCAATGGCCGCCAGCTTGTCCGCCGGGCTGTCGATGCCTCGGGTCGCCTCGTGCATCGCTGACTCGATCCAGCGATAGGCCCGAGCCCGCAGAGCATTGACAAGCTCGTCCTTGTTCTTGAAATAACGGTAAGGCGCCGAATAGCTCAGCCCCATCTCGGTTGCGAGTTTGCGAAAGCTCAGCGCCTCCAGCCCGCCATGTTTTTCGAATACCGCCATCGCCCCGTCCAGGATGGCTTCCCGCCGCTGGCTGCGCTCGTCTTCTGAAAAGGGTTTTCTGGCCATTGTGTCTCCTGACGATCCAGGGTGAAGGGAGGTCGTCATAGCTTTATATTCACACTGTTAATTTAACACTGTCAACACCGGCGCCTAAACTGGTCTGACCACTCAATTGCCATTCTCACCCCCTGCCCCGCACCTCTTAACGCTTTTTGCGAAACGGCTACGGCGCCAATCGCCGAGCACGGCCTGGAGCGACTGCGCTCAATGACCTGCGCATGAAGACGCTGAACGGATCGGGCTGGTAGTCCCCGAAGGGGCCGCAGTAGTCAAAGCCGCACTTCCGATACAGCCGGTGTGCCGGCTGGAACGCGTCCCCCGACCCCGTTTCCAGACTGAGCACGCGGTAGCCACGCCGCATGGCCTCCTCGACGATATGCTGGAGCAGCGCTTCTGCCACACCCTGCCGCAGGCACTCCGCCGCCGTGCGCATCGACTTGATTTCACCGTGCTCCGGCGTCAGCTCCTTGAGTGCCCCGCAACCGGCCAGAGTCGGACCCAGCCACGCACACCAGAAGCTGATGTCGTCTGCCGCCAGCCCGGCAATGGGCAGGGCATGGATACTCTCTGCCGGGGAGTGCTCCGCCATACCGGCGAGGTGCTCCTGCAGCAGTGCCTGCACGGCAGTGTCAGCCAGATCACCACTTTGAATGTCTATGCGCACCTGCTCCTCAGTTCGCCTGAAACCCGGCGCTGGACTCGTAGAAATTGAATTCGACATCTCCGCCACACCCGATCTCTCAACCCCGATACCACGGGTTTAGCGTCGTATTTCGATCCGGAAAAACCGTCGCACCCACTCTAGCTCAGCGCCTCCCGCTGTGCCCGGCACAAAAAAGCCGCGGCGCACCCTGACGGGGATCTGCCGCGGCTTCGCCACCGGTGACATCCATCACCGGCGTTTTATGGGCCGCCCTAGAAGCTGAACTCCAGACGTGCCTGCAGTGAGCGGGGGCTCTGCCGGTTGACTGCCGTACGGAACAGCGGCTGCAACGCGCCGGTGGTGGTTTCGGAGCCTTCGAACAGCTCGGTAGCCGCGTCGTTGTTGAACACGTTGAAGAGGTCA
>JBFHON010000187.1:0-5977 GCA_041593295.1 Oceanococcaceae bacterium
CCGCCTGCAGGTGCCCTACAGCAACACCACCGAACTGGTGCGTGACGTCCTGAAGTTTGGCAAGGATGTGCGGGTGACCGCACCTGCCGAACTGCGCCAAGCGGTGCAGGAGCAGCTGCGCGCGGCACTGGCCCACTACGCGTAGCGCCGTAGCGCCGTAGCGAACCAATTTTCGGCATCCACGCATCCAATTCCGCCGCCACGGCGTAAATACTGACAGGCCCGGACAGACTCCCTCCCCTGCCGGGCCTATTGCCGTGCTACGCCCCACAGCCATCCCCTCGGCTGCGGGGCGTTTTTGCACCGCTCAGTCGAATGCCAGCGCCAGCTTCTGCTCGAATTCCCGCGGGGTGAACTGGTGATTCTGGGTACCTGCATGCGCGATCTTGATCGCGCCCATCAGGCTGGCGATGCGCCCGGTGCGCTCCCAGCCGTAATCATTCAGCAAGCCGAACAGCAGACCGGCACGGTAGGCATCGCCGCATCCGGTGGGGTCCACGATGGCCTCGGGTTTCGCTGCGGGGATGTGCAAGACCTTCCCACCGGTATAGATCTGCGAACCCTCACCACCGCGGGTGACGATGAACGCCTCCACCCGCCGGGCCAGCAACTCCAGCGACTCCCCGGTGCGCTCCACGATCATCTGTGCTTCGTAATCGTTCACCGCCACCCAGGTGGCCTTGTCGATGAAGTCCAGCAGTTCTTCGCCATTGAACATCGGCAAGCCCTGGCCCGGATCGAACAGGAACGGAATGCCGGCCTCGGCAAATTCGCGCGCATGCGCCAGCATGCCGTCCCGGCCATCCGGTGACACCGTCCCCAGTCTGACCGAGCCGTCGGTCGGCACCGCCTGCCGGTGTGCCTCGTTCATCGCCCCGGGGTGAAAGGCAGTGATCTGGTTGTCCTTGAGATCGGTGGTGATGAAAGCCTGCGCGGTAAAGGTTTCCGGCACCTCCAGCACCCGGCTCATGTCGATCCCCAGCGCTTCCCAGCGCGTCCGATACGGCCCGAAATCACCGCCCACGGTGGCCATGGCCTGACCCGCGCCACCCAGCAGATGCAGGTTGTAGGCAATGTTGCCCGCGCAGCCGCCAAACTCGCGGCGCAGTTCCGGGACCAGGAAGGCCACGTTCAGCATGTGCACCTTGTCCGGGAGAATCGAGTCGGCAAACTCGCCCGGGTACACCATGATCGTGTCGTAAGCCATGGAACCGGTAATCAGGGCTGTCATGCAAAATCCTTGTTGTCGTAAAGGTGGCGGAAAGGCGCCGGACAACCCGGCCACTTCCGAAAGCCCCCCATTTTATTCGCCTCGAGCATCCCGCGAGCGCGCCATGAAGCACCACGGCACCACCACCGACAAACCTGCCTTTGGTTAGGTGTCCTGTGGCCGGCCAGCGGAAATACTGGGTACTGGTTTTCCCCGACACGAACAATGACCGCAGAGAAACACGACTATGACTACGTGATCGTGGGCTCGGGCTTTGGTGGCAGCGTCTCCGCCCACCGCCTGACCGAAAAAGGCTACCGGGTGCTGGTGATTGAACAGGGCCGCCGCTGGACCCCGAAAAACCTGCCGCGCAGCAACTGGAAGGTCTGGGACTACCTGTGGATGCCGGCCCTGGCGTTGCGTGGTTTTCTGCGTCTGCGCCTGTTCCGCCACGTCATGATCCTGCATGGCAATGCGGTGGGCGGCGGCTCCATTACCTATGCACAGACCTTGCTGGTCCCGCCCGACTCGGTGTGGGATGACGGCAACTGGGCCGGCCTGGACCAGTGGCAGGCGACCATGCCGGAACACTATGCAACGGCCAAAAGAATGCTCGGCGTCACTCCGAACCGGCGTCCCGGCGCCGCCGACGCCAAACTCCGGGCGATGGCCCGGGCCGCCGGTGTCGAGGAATCGTTCTACTACACCGATGTCGGCGTCTTCTTCGGCAAGGACGACGACGCACCCGGCACCCGCTACGCAGACCCCTATTTCGGCGGCAAGGGCCCGGAACGCCATTCCTGCATCGGCTGCGGCGCCTGCATGGTGGGCTGCCGTTACAACGCCAAGAACACCCTGGACAAGAACTACCTGTACCTGGCCGAACAGGGTGGTGCCGAGGTCCGCGCCGAGTCGCAGGTTGTAGACGTGCAACCGCTGGCCGGCAAGGCTGATGGCGCCGACGGTTACGTGGTGACCAGCGTGCCCAGCCTCGCCCGCATCTTCAGACCCCGGACGCGGGTCACTGCCCGCAACGTGATCTTCGCCGCCTCCTCCCTGGGCACCCAGGAACTGCTGTTCCGGCTCAAGGAAAAAGGTTCGTTGCCGCGCATCTCCGATGACCTGGGCAAGCGGGTCCGCACAAATGCCGAGTCCATCCTCGGCGTCCGCTACCCCGGCACCAGCGAAGACCTGTCCACCGGCGTCGCCATCGGCTCGGGTATCTACATCGACAAGCACACCCATATCGAGGCCGTTCGCTACCCGGATGGCTCCAACCTGATGAGTGGCCTGTTCACGGTGCTGACCGGCGGCCGCGCCGGCCCCAGCCGTGTGCTGTACTGGCTGGCCGCGATGGTCAAGCTGCTGCTGACGCGGCCGATCACCGGACTGCGCGCCATACTGCCCTGGCGCTGGGCCCGGGAAACGGTGATATTCCTGGTCATGCAGACCCTGGACGGGCACATCGACATGCGCTGGCAGCGCCCCTGGTACTGGCCGTTCTCGAAAAAGCTCACCTCGCACGGCGCACGCATTCCCACCTACATCCCGGAGGCCAATGTCTTCACCGAAAAGGCCGCCCGGGCCACGGGTGGCGTGGGCCTGTCATCCATGAGCGAGATTGCCTTCAACGTCCCGATGACGGCCCACTGCATGGGTGGCTGTGCCATGGCGGACAGCCCGGACAGGGGCGTCATCGACGCCCACAACCGGGTCTTCAATTACCGGGGGCTGTATATCGTGGATGGCTCCATGTTGTCAGCCAACCTGGGGGTCAACCCCAGCCTGACCATCACCGCACTGGCCGAGCGCGCGATGAGCCTGATCCCCGCGCGCACGGCCGGCACGCAGCCCGACACGGACACCACCCCGGCTCCGCGGAAGGCCGAACGGAAGGCTGAGCCTCAGGCCGCCTAGGAACGCGGCTGCGCGTCGAGCATGTCGAGAAGGGCAGCCGCCATTTCCGCCCCCTTGTATTCCTCGATGAAATGGCCGACATCGGGGTAGGTGAAGGTCGCGGCTTGCATGCTCGGCAGCGCCGCATGCCACTGGGCGATCACTTCATCCTTGCCGCAGGCATCCCACTGCCCGAAGAAACCACAGGCCGGAATATTGCGTCCGGCCGCCCCCCACTGTGCGGGAATTTCGGCCTGCATGCGGGCATACCAGGCGCGGTTGTCCTGGACACCGTGCACCGGGTCGGTATACCGGTAACCGTGACCCCAGCAGGGCGTCTGCAGCACATTGCGCTGTGAGCTGCGGGCGTTGGCACGACTGCGCAGGGGCTCTGCCCACACGTGCTCCGGAGTGCCGGGCGGCAAACGGTGCAGCGCGTGGCGCAGTGCATATTTCGCGCTGTTGAAAAGAAAGCGTGCCGTGCCTTGCGGCGCCGCGTGCGACACCACATAGGCGGCGATGCCACCCCACAGGGCATCGGGAACCACATGCGGGGTTCGCGCCCAGGGCAGCCAGGACACCGGAAAGTTGGTGTAGGTGATGCCCGACTGCGGCATGGGGAAAATCGTGGTGTTCATGACCAGCAAACGGTCGACCCGCCAGGCATCTTCCATGAAGGCCCCGATCCCGATCGGGCCACCCCAGTCATGCACGACCAGTGTCACCTTCTGCAGGTCGAGGTGACGCACCAGCTGCAACAGGTTGGCAGCGTGGTGAAAATCGACCATCTCATAATCGGCCTGGTCGGACAGACCGAAGCCAATGTGGTCCATGGCGATGATCCGCAGGCAGCGCCCGCTCGCCAGCAGGGCATCACGAATGTGCCGATAGGTGTAGGAGCACTCGGGGTTGCCGTGGACAAAGACCACCGTACCCTCCACCGCACCCGGCCCGCTGAGGTGATCCGAGTAGAACAGCTGCTTGCCGGCATCGTAGCCATCAACCAGGGTGAAGACGCGCTCGCTGCCGGGCGGACAGTAGTCGGCGGGGGGATGCCGTAACGGCGTGTTGGTCGTGATCTTCATGCGGGGTGTGTCACAGGTTGCCGTGTGTGTGCCCGGGGGCCGCTCAGCCCTTCCACTTCATCAGGAAGTCGTACACCCGACTGGCGAAGCGGCCATAAGGGGGCTGCAACAGCTTCATGAAACTGAAGGGGGCCTGATAGAAAACCGGCCGCAGTTTGGAGAAGGACATGAAGCCCTCCCGCCCGTGGTAATGCCCCATTCCGCTGGGCCCGACACCCCCAAACGGCAGGTCATGCTGGGCAATGTGATACAGCGCATCGTTGACCGTGACCCCACCCGACATCGTCCGCTGGATGTACATGTCCACCACCTTCCGGTCCTTTGCGAAGGGATACAAGCCCAGCGGCCGGTCGTGGGCGTTGATGTAGGCAATGACCTCTTCATGGTCACGGTATGGCATCACCATCAGGATCGGGCCAGAGGTTTCCCGCTGCCATATCGTCATTGCCGGGTCCGTGTCCAGCACCAGATGCAGCGGCATCTTGCGGGCAACCGGGTCGGCCTTCTGCCCGCGCCCCAGGGCGATGACTCGTGCACCCCGCCTGCGCGCGTCATCCAGCGTGCCCTGCAGGCGCGCAAACGAGCGATCATCAATGATGGCCGTGTAGTCATCGGCCTGAATATCCGGGCAATGCGCATCGACATACGCATCGGCATGCTCGATGAACGCCTCGACCTGGCTTTCATGCACGAACACGTAGTCCACATTCAGGCAGATCTGGCCGGCATTGAACTGCTTGATGAACATGATCCGTTCCACGGCTGTGGCCAGCGGGAAGGAGCGGTCGATGACCGCAGGTGATTTGCCACCCAGCTCGAGAATCACCGGCGTCAGGTTTTTCGCCGCCGACTCCATCACCTTGCGCCCGGTCTCGCCCGAACCGGTGAACATCAGCAGGTCAAAGGGGATTTTCGAGAACGCGATTCCCACCCCGCCGGTCTCCTCGAAAATCGCCAGTTTCTCTTCGGGAAAATAGTCCGGGACGATTTGCTGCAGCAGCCGGGACAGGTTGCGGGAGTTCTCGGACATCTTGATCATTGCGCGATTGCCGGCTGCAAAAGCGGCTGTCAGGGGCCCGAATGCGAGATACATCGGAAAGTTCCATGGCACGATGATGCCAACCACACCCAGCGGCTGCGGAATGACCCGGTTGCGGGCCCCCGCATACATCGTCAGGTCCACATGCCGACGCTGCGGCCGGGCCCAGGACTTCAGGTGCTTGAGCGTGCTGTGAATCCCGTCGGTCACCGAAATGATGTCGGCAAACTGGCTTTCATGCCGCGAGCGGCTGCCGTAGTCCGCGTGAATGGCCGCAATGATGGCTTCCCGATGGTCGCGAAACAGGGCCAGCAACTGCCGCAGATCCTGCTTGCGCTGCGCGATATCAGGCACCGGTTGCGCCAGATACGCGCGGCGCTGCTTCCGGAAAGTGGCGTCCAGCCGCGCCGCGACCTGCGTCTGTTCATCCGGTTGAAACAGGGGTTGAACCTGGGCTGTCATGTCAGTCTCCTTGCCGGCACCATTCGGGGATGCTCCTTGCGGTCAATCAGGGGCCGCTGTGGGGCCTGCCTGACCTGCCCTCCCACAAGAACCCTCGCCACGCGAAGCTGTGTCAGACTCAGTTTGCTCGCCACCCAGGGAGGGCGCACCTAACCGAAGTTAGGTTTTCGACGAGACAGGAACCCCCTTCATGGCCTCCGCCGTGCCGAACATCCCCATTCTGGAGACCAAGCTCTGCCCGGCATCCGGCGCGGCGGATCTGATCGCGCGCGAGCAACTCGACCC
>JBFHON010000188.1:0-5958 GCA_041593295.1 Oceanococcaceae bacterium
CCAGTCACGCGACGAGCCCTGCCCGTAGTCGGCCCCGGCGATGATGCACAGCGGCTGCTTGCGTTCCATGTAGGTTTCAATGGCCTCCCACATCCGCACCACCTCGCCCTGCGGCTCGATGCGCGCCAGCGAGCCCTGAATAATGGCGCCGTTTTCATCACGCACCATCTCGTTGAGCAGCTTCGGGTTGGCGAAAGTGGCGCGTTGCGCCGTCAGGTGATCACCACGGTGCGTGGCGTAGGAGTTGTAGTCCTCTTCGGGCAGGCCCATCTTGTCCAGGTACTCCCCGGCGGCACTGCTCTTGAGAATCGCGTTCGACGGTGACAGGTGGTCTGTCGTGATGTTGTCACCCAGCACCGCCAGCGGACGCATGCCCTGCAAGGTGCGCGGTGCCGCCAGAGCACCTTCCCAGTACGGCGGGCGACGGATGTAGGTGCTCATGGGGCGCCAGTCGTACAGCGGCCCGGTATCGTCGTTGACCACCTCGAAGGTGAACATCGGGTCGTAGACGGCGCGGAACATTTCCGGCTTCACGCTGCTGGCAATGACCGCATCGATTTCCTCGTCGCTGGGCCACAAGTCGGCCAACCGGACTTCGTTGCCCTGCGCATCAACCCCGAGGACATCCTTCTCGATGTCGAAACGGATCGTGCCCGCGATGGCATAGGCCACGACCAGCGGCGGCGAGGCCAGAAAGGCCTGCTTGGCATAGGGATGAATCCGGCCGTCAAAGTTCCGGTTCCCCGACAGCACGGCCGTGGCATACAGGTCACGATCGATGACTTCCTGCTGGATTTTCGGGTCCAGCGCACCGCTCATGCCATTGCAGGTGGTGCAGGCGAAGGCCACGATGCCAAAGCCCAGCGCATCCAGTTCCTTCTGCAGCCCGGCCTCTTCCATGTACAGCTGCACCGCCTTGGAGCCCGGTGCAAAGGAGGACTTGACCCAGGGCTTGCGGGTCAGACCGCGGGCGTTGGCGTTGCGGGCCAGCAGGCCGGCTGCCACGACATTACGCGGGTTGGAGGTGTTGGTGCAGCTGGTGATGGCTGCGATGATGACCGCCCCATCGGGCATCAGGCCTTCCTCTTTGGTCCAGGCGGCTGCGACGCCGCGCTCGGCCAGCTTTGATGTCGGCAGCAATCGGTGCGGATTGGATGGTCCGGCCATGCTGCGGCCGACGCTGGACAGGTCAAAGCGCAGGACCCGCTCGTACTCCGCACCCTCGACCGCATCGGCCCACAGGCCCGCCGTCCGGGCGTAGTTCTCCACCAGGGCAATCTGGGATTCCTCGCGACCGGTCAGGCGCAGGTAGTCGATGGTCTTTTCGTCGATGGAAAACATCGCCGCCGTCGCGCCATATTCCGGTGTCATGTTGGAGATCGTGGCGCGATCACCCAGCGTCAGCGCACGGGCGCCCTCGCCAAAGAATTCCAGGTAGGCCCCGACCACCTTTTCGCTGCGCAGGAACTGGGTCAGCGCCAGCACCACGTCGGTGCCGGTGATGCCCGGCTGCGGCTTGCCGGTCAGCTCAACCCCGATGATGTCGGGCAGGCGCATCCACGACGCCCGGCCCAGCATCACGCTTTCGGCCTCCAGCCCACCCACGCCAATGGCGATGACACCGAGCGCATCCACGTGCGGGGTATGCGAGTCGGTGCCGACCAGCGTATCCGGGAAGGCCACGCCATCGCGTGCATGCACGACCGGCGACATTTTCTCCAGGTTGATCTGGTGCATGATGCCGTTGCCCGGCGGCACCACATCGATGTTCTTGAAGGCTTTCTTGGTCCAGTTGATGAAATGGAAGCGGTCTTCGTTGCGGCGATCCTCGATGGCGCGGTTCTTCTCGAAGGCATCGGCCTCGAAACCGGCATGCTCCACCGCCAGCGAATGGTCGACGATCAGCTGCGTGGGTACCACCGGGTTCACCTTGGAGGGGTCACCGCCTTTTTCGGCGATGGCGTCGCGCAGACCGGCCAGGTCCACCAGCGCCGTCTGCCCGAGAATGTCGTGGCAGACCACCCGGGCCGGGAACCACGGAAAGTCGAGGTCGCGCTTGCGCTCGATGAGCTGCTTCAGGGAATCGGTCAACGTCGCCGGGTCGCAGCGCCGCACCAGATTTTCCGCCAGCACCCGGGAGGTATACGGCAGCTTGGCGTAGGCACCCGGCGCGATGGCATCGACGGCGGCCTGGGTGTCGAAGTAATCGAGATCCGTTCCGGGAAGAGACTTGCGGTATTCCGAATTCATAGATATTGCAGCAGGACGTGTGAAATCGAGCCGCAAATTGTCTCACCCCGCCATACCGTTTCCCAAATCGCTTTGATTACAGCAACTTGGGGGCGATTTTAGGGGCATTTATCGGTTTAGCCGTTCACCACCTGCGGCGAGGCCATGCGTCGGCTGGCCGGCGCCGACTCGACCACCTGCGTTTCGAACTCCTGCAGCACACGGTTCAGCCCGCGCCCGATACGGGTCTGGATCCGCACCATTTCCACCTTGGGCCAGGCCGAGCGTTCCCCCATGCGAATCAGATCGGCGATTTCCCGCTCGGACAGGTTCGCCAGCAGGCGGGTGGGGTTGTAGAAACGAAACGGCGGCAGGATGTTGATATCGCCGACGTAATCCTGGTTCAGGATGGACAGCGCCACATTGGCCGCCTGGTTCAGCCGGGGCCGCCGGGCCAGCGGTTTTTGCAGCACCGCTGCACCCGCGTTGACCCACTCGCGCGCCGTGCGGGTGGCGGCCACCTTGAACACGGCACCCATGCGGCTGGAACGCTTGGCATCGCTGACAAACGGAATGACATGCGGGTTGGTCTGGCTGACGATGAAATGATTCACCCCGTACAGACGGGCCAGCCGCTTGGCCGGCAGGTCATCGCTGACCGCCCCGTCCACCCATTTGCGCGACGGCAGATACAGCTTGCGCTCGCCGTCCTTGTCCTTCGCCGCCAGCGTCACCGGGGGGTACACACCAGGCACGGCGGCCGAAGCCATGATGGCCTGACGAATCAGCACGTTCGGCGAGGTGATGGCGTTCAGCAGGCGTGATGTCTGGTGGGCCTCGGCCGGTGAAACCGAAATATTGAGATGGCGGCCGGTTTTCTCGAAGGCCTCCTGGAAGGTCATGTCCGGAACCAGCCGCTCCAGGATGCGCTCGATTTCGTGCACCTCGAGCAGGCGGGGGCGCAGTTTCGCCAGCAGGCCGCCGTGCCGGGTCGCCTCGTCCATGCGGTTCACCAGGTAGCCCGGGTCAAAGACCTTCTCCAGCTCGGCATCCGTATGGGTCGCCAGCAGGCTGCCGACAAAGGCGCCGCCGCTGGAGCCGGAAATCACGTTCGGCAGCAGGCCTTGCTGCCACAGGGCCTTGACCACGCCGATGTGGAAATACAGCAGCATCCCCGAGCCGCTCATCATCAGCGCCGACTGGCCAAAACAGTGGTGGGCACGGCGCAGGAAGTCGAGCTTTTCCTCGAAGGGAATCGCCGCATCGGTTTCTTCACTGGCAATCAGGTCAATCGCCTCGACGACCTCGTCCATGTACTCGCCGATCAGCCGCTTGGTCCCGAAGCGGGCGCGTTCGTACATTTCCGGTCGCCCCATGCCGCCCATGTTGCCGTGGATGCCCTCGTTCAGCGTGAACAGCAGCCCGCGGTAATCGTGCTGCGCCCGCAGCTTGCGCAGCTGGTCGATACGCAGCCGAATCGCGATGTAGTCGTACTGCCGCGACTGATCCATCATTTTCCAGCGCTGGTTGCCCGTCGCTTCGTCGTGGGCAATGGCGGCAGTCCGCCACTCAGCGTAAGTTTCGGCGTGGTCCATGGCGCGCTGCGCCACGGCTTTTGCGCTGCGGAAGACTTTCATTGGGGTATCCGTATCCGGCCATGCGGCGTGATGTCGACGCAATTACCATACCGCGAGCGCCCCCCCCGTGAGCACACGGCCGGCAATTCAGCGCCCGCCAAGCGCGGCGTCACACCAGCCGCTGTCGAAGCCCTGCAGCAAGGTTTCCACGTCGTTATAGACCGGCCCATTCACCGGCCACGGCTCGCCGCCGGAATGGCTCTGGGCATCGGTGCCGGAGGCCATGGTCAGGATGCGCGAGGTGGGGTTGTTACCGCCAAGCTGCTGCCAGCCCTCGTGCAGACGCGCAAGATCCTCATCCCGGTCGTCACTGAACTGCAGGCGCTCACCGTCCGGAACATCGCCCACCCCATCGGGAACATGGCAGGAGCGGCAGTAATCCAGCTCTGGTTGCACGTTGCGAGCGAAGAAGTCGGCGCAGTCCATGGCGGGCCCCTCGCCTCCGGTATCGCCGCCGGTTCCCGGCTCCACCAGGATCTCGGGGTCGTTGTAAGCGCCTTCGGTACACCCGCCCAGCGCGAGCACCAGCAGACTGACGCCGGCGCCAAGCCGCAAACGATGACTCATCGCCCACCCCCGCCAAAGCTGTAGCCCACGGCCAGGGTGTAGATCACGAAGTCGACCAGACCGGGGCTCGGGGTGGCCACCTGCCGCAACGCGTAGTCGCCGTCGCTGGCGTAGCTTTCTGCAGCCAGTGCAACCTGCCAGCGTGGCCCGAGGTAGTCCAGCCCCAGTCGTCCGCTGAGCGCCCCGTACGGGCTGAGCCGGTAATCACTGCTGTGATAACCATCCTCACGCCGGTCCTGAAAATAACCGGCGTAAAAATCCGCGCGGCTCTGCTGATACCAGCGCAGGGTGGTGCTCAGCCGCAGATGGCTGCCGAGTCGGCTGAGGGTGCCGATTTCCACCGTGTCCGACACGATGTCCCAGTCATCGCGAAAATGCCGCCAGTCGCCACGCAGCACGGTGCGCAGGCCCGCCAGATAGTGGCGCAGACGGAAGCCCAGCGCGTACTGGCTACGGCTGTCCGGTCGACTGTCGTTTTCGACCCGCCCCGCAATCGAGACCAGCTTGTAGGGATCCGACAGATATCCCAGATCCACCGCATAGGACATGCTGAACTGGGCCTGCGTCTGAGGCGACAGCACGCGACTGATGCCGGCGTACAGGGTGGCGCTGCGCTTGCTCTCGTCCACCGGCCGGTTGGGGAACTGCTCGCTGCCGCCATCGGTGGGGGTGATCTGGTCACTGGACACACCGACACCGGCCGAAAACGTCACCCGTTTCTGGTCGTAGTCCCACTGCCCTTCCAGCCCGGCGGAAACTGCCTGATAGTCGTTTTCCTTGGAGATGCCGGCGGCCAGCCCGAGACGATGGTCCTGCTGCCGGTCACGCCAGGCCTTGCCATACAGTGCGTAGCGCTCTTCCTGAATGGTCGCCCCCGACATGATCTGCACCGGCTGGCCGGTCCGCGAGTCCGGCACCACAAACCAGGGCGACGCACCGGACAGGGTTTCCACCATCACGTCGGTGCTCAGCGTCCAGTCTTCGCTCAACCCGACTTCGTGACTGAGCTGGTGGGTCTGAATTTCATACCGCTCGCTGGCCTGGCCGCTGGCCGCCTTGCTGCCGGCCAGGTCATCCTCGACGTAATAGCTGAAGCGGTAACCGACCTCGGCATCGACGGCCACCGCATAACCCGGCAACGCTGCGGCCGCCGCCGACAGGGCCGCCAGCGGGGACCGGGCAGGACGCTGACGCATCTAGTTGCACCCGCAGCCGCCACCGCCCAGTGTCGGGCTGAGTGCAGCGGCTTCCTTGCTGGTATAGGTGTGTTCACGAATGGCCGCTTCCTCCACCAGGCCGGCCTCCCACTGCATTTCCGCACGTGCGAGGTCTCCACGCTGCCAGGGCTGGACCGGCTGCAGACTGCAGCCAGCCAGTGCCAGCATCACGGACACCGCAACGAGGGCATGACGAAACCCGTTCATGGCGCCTCCAGTACCTGTGTGATCGCCGCTTCCAGCTCCTCGATATCGGACTTGCGAAAACCGGAATGAACCAGGCGGACCCGGCCCTCCCGGTCCAGCAG
>JBFHON010000189.1:0-5930 GCA_041593295.1 Oceanococcaceae bacterium
GGCCCCTTCCAGCAACTGCCCCACCGCAAACACGGCGCCCACGCCGAGCAGCGGCAGCAGCCCCGGGTTTTGCAGCAGCATGGCGATGACGCCCATGACCACACCGAGAAAAGTGCCCAGATAAGGCACAAAGCTCAGCAGTCCGGCCAGCAACCCGACCAGCAGCGCCAGCTTCAGGCCAATGGCCCACAGACCCAGCGTGTATACCGTGGCCAGCGCCGCCATGACCAGCAACTGCCCCCGGATAAACGCACCGAGAACATTGTCGGCATCCTGAAAAAAGCGCTCGATCATCGGCTGATGGCGACGCGGCAGGTGGTCGTCGATGAGCGCCACCAGGCGGTCCCAGTCGCGCAGCAGGTAGAAGGTCACCACCGGCACCATGATCATGTTCAGGCTGAATGCCAGCGCGGACGCCCCGGAGCGTGACACCTGCCCGAGCAGGTCCTTGAACTGCCCACCAAAGCGGCCCCAGTTTTCGGACAACAGTGCACGCAGCCCGTCCACATCCAGACGCGAGCCATCCGGCAGGCTGATGCCCAGTGCCGGCAAGGCGACGTTGTGCACCCAGTCCAGCACCACCGGCAGACGGACCAGGGCTTCACCAATCTGGTCGATCAGCAGCGGCAACAGGATCAACAACTGCAACAGTCCCAGCAGCGAAAACAGCAGGAACACCGCCACCACGCCTCCGGTGCGCGAGAACCGGCGGGCTTCGAGCCGGTCGACGATGGGATCACCCAGGTAGGCCAGCGCCGCCCCCAGCACGAAGGGCATCAGGATGGGACTCAGCAGGCTCAGCACCCACAGGATGCCCCCGGCACCGAGCAGCCACCAGACCATGGCAGGGACGCGAATGTCGTTCATGGCATCGGCAGC
This sequence comes from Oceanococcaceae bacterium, assembly GCA_041593295.1. Classification (GTDB taxonomy): domain Bacteria; phylum Pseudomonadota; class Gammaproteobacteria; order Nevskiales; family Oceanococcaceae; genus MS8. Next base: position 880 of record JBFHON010000189.1, read on the forward strand.
GCAAACCGGAAGCGGCTGACTTCCGCCGCCTGGGTGCCGTAGGTCTGCAGGCTGCCGTCAGCGGGCGGCAGGGGCGTCGGGTCCGGCGGAATCGCCACCTCGGCCCAGCCCCACTGCCGGGCACGGCGCCGCAGGTCGCTGGCTGTGCCCTTCCATTCCACGGCCAGACTCACCGTGTCGGGCGTCAGCGCGCTAACCCGCACCGGCAGGTCCAGCTCCTTGAGCTGGGACATCGCCTGCAGGTACTGCGCAGCGGTGACCACCTCAACGAACTCCAGCGTCCAGCCCTGGGTCGGCGCGGTCTTGCGGCGAAAATCCTCGGCCTCCAGCATCACCCCGTTCATGCGTTGCCAGGCCTGGTCCGTCGCCGCAGCCAGCGGCAGCGGCGGCAGCTCGAATTGCGCCAGCACCTGGCGGTCGTCCGCCAGCGTCCAGCGGGTGGTCCAGTAGCTGACCGCCGGGGCGGCCGGCTCACCTGCGGCCGCATCGGCAGCGGCAGGCTGCGGTGGGGGAGGACTGGCCGGTTCCAGGGCGACAGCCAGAGCCCAGGGCATCCCATAAGCGGCATTGACCGATAGCCAGCGGGAAACATTGCCGTAGCCAATGTCCGAGGCATACACCTGCTGACGCTCGGCCATGTCCAGCTGCGGGAAGCGCAGGCTGAAACCCCAGGCCTGCGAGGTCGCCATCAGCTCGGGCACGTTGCGCGCAGCCTGCACCGAATCCATCCAGCCGGAACCGGATTGCACCCACAGCAGCAGCGGCGGGCGCCGCTCATCCCAGACGACAAAGCCGCTGTCGCGCAGGGCCTGCCGCAGGGCGGCCACATCGAAGGTGACCCTGAGCTTGAGCACATCCGCCACCCCATCGAATTCGCGGCGGTACTGGTAGCTGGAAAGCACCGAGTTGGGCTGCACCCAGAAGTCACCCAGCGCGCGCTCGCCGGCCAGCCGGACAACGCTTGCGTCCAGCGCGGTGCGCAGTGCTGCATCACGGGATGCCACCGAGCGATCCGCAACCGGAACGATCACCTCCGCATCGGAAACCACCACCGGAGCGGCGGTTTCCTGCGCCCAGACAGCCGGCAGGCAACAGATTGTCAGCGCCAGCGCACACGCCAGACGGGCACGCGTAAAGGTCGCCCAGTTCATCATCAGGGTGGGTTCAGCATCGAAAACCGAGGCACAGATTACAATAGGCGCCCGCAATAGAACTGCACCAGCGCATGGCCTCACCTCTGAATCTCAGCTACCGCGACGCGGGAGTGGACATTGACGAAGGCAATCGTCTTGTCGATGACATCAAACCCCTGATCAAGCAAACCATGCGCCCGGAGGTTCTGGGCGGGCTCGGTGGCTTTGGCGGGCTGTTTGCCGTACCCAAGGGTTACGAGGAACCGATCCTCGTGTCCGGCACGGACGGGATCGGCACCAAGCTGCGTCTGGGCATCGACACCGACCGCATCGACGGGCTGGGCATCGACCTGGTCGCCATGTGTGTCAATGACGTGCTGGTCTGCGGCGCCGAGCCGCTGTTCTTCCTCGACTACTTCGCCACCGGTCGCCTCGAGCGCCAGGTGGCGACGCGGGTCATCGCCGGGGTGGCCGAAGGCTGCAAGCAGGCCGGCGCGGCACTGATTGGCGGCGAAACCGCCGAAATGCCCGGCGTCTATGCCCCGGGTGATTTCGATGCCGCCGGCTTCTGTGTCGGCATCGCCGAGAAGTCACGGCTGATCACCGGCGACAAGGTGCAGCCGGGCGACGTGATCCTCGGCCTCGCCTCCAGCGGCCCGCACTCGAATGGCTACTCGCTGATTCGTCGCGTGCTGGAAGCCACCGACACCGCGCCCGATACCGCCTTCGGCGATGACGGGCTGACCCTGGCCGACGCCTTGCTGGCGCCAACGCGCATCTACGTGCGCAATGTGCTGGACCTGATTCGCAGCCAGCCGGTGCACGCCATCTGCCACATCACCGGTGGCGGGCTGCCGGAAAACCTGCCCCGGGTGCTCCCGGAAAACTGCGGCGCCGATATCGATTCGGCCAGCTGGGCCCGCCCGGACATCTTTGGCTGGCTGCAGCAGGCCGGCGGCATTGCCGATGAGGAAATGTGGCGCACCTTCAATTGCGGCATTGGCATGGTCATCGTCGTACCGAAGCACGCCGCGGCGGCTGCGCGCACGCAACTCGAAAACGCGGGTGAGACCGTGTACGAGATCGGCTCGATCCGCGCCGGAGAGCGCGTCGTAAACATCCAGTGAAGCGCCGCAAGCTGGCGGTGCTGGTCTCCGGCACCGGGCGTAATCTTGCCTCCTTGCTGGATGCCATCCGGCAGGGCACAGTCAAGGCCACGATCACCTGTGTCATCAGCAACCGGCCGGGTGTGCGGGCGCTGGATATCGCCGCAGAAGCGGGCGTCCCCACGCGGGTGATCGACCATACCGACTACGCCGAACGCGCCGATTTTGACGCCGCACTGGCCAGCACCATTGACGACTCTGGCGCCGACGCGGTGATCCTGGCGGGTTTCATGCGCATCCTGACGGCCGAGTTCGTGCAGCGTTACACCGGGCGGATGCTGAACATCCACCCCTCGCTGCTGCCGCTGTACCGGGGCCTGCACACCCACCGCCGCGCGCTCGAGGACGGCCAGACCCACCACGGCGTCAGCGTGCATTTCGTCACCCCCGAGCTGGATGGCGGCCCGGTCATCAAGCAAGGCCGCATCGCCATCGCCCCGCAGGACACGGCCGACACCCTGGCCCACCGCATCTTCTCCGAGGTCGAACGCCAGCTGTACCCGGAAGTCATCGGCTGGCTGGCCAGTGGCCGCCTGGAATTGCGCCAGGGCAAACCGGCGCTGGACGGCACCCTGCTGGAAACCCCCATCATCACCGACTACCCGGCGGCCTGACGGGCAACCGCCCGGTACCCGGATACAAAAAAGCCCGTGATGCGCACATCACGGGCCTTTTTGTTTTTGGCCGGAAACCCGACCGTGTGACTCGCGGCTTAGTAGCGCGGGCCACCACCTTCGCGGCGACCGCCACCGAAGCCACCACCCGTACGGGGGCGTTCTTCGCGGGGACGGGCTTCGTTGACGCGCAGATTGCGGCCATCGAGGTCCTTGCCGTTGGTGCCTTCAATCGCAGCCTGAGCAGCCTGCGCGTCGTCCATTTCAACGAAGCCAAAGCCACGTGAACGACCGGTTTCGCGGTCCATCACAACTTTGGCGGAAGAAACGGCACCGAAAGCCTCAAAAGCGGCCCGCAAGCCATCGTCGTCCGTGCGAAAGGACAGGTTTCCTACATAAATATTGGTCATCGAACTCGTCTGTGCCATATCAAACAAAAATTACTGCATCAGCTTCGATCCATGGCAACGAGACCGCAATCTGACGACCACGCTTCAGCGCGGCAATCGCAGCATAGCAGGCTCCCACGGGGATCGGTGCGAATTTTTGATGACACCTTCGAGCACTTCAACCCGAGGTGCTGCAGGCCACCGGATCCGTGTTGCTACGTCGCAGGGGGACATATTGCTGAATCTCCGTACCAATGGCGGCCTTCACCTCGAAACCGCCATCGGCCTCGACCACGCCGATCACACGATCACCGGTCGATAGCTCATTGCCATCGAAGGTCACCCCTGAATCCCCCGGGAATACCGAGCGGACTGAAATGCCATCGACCTCGAAAACCTGCCCGGCGTCGTCGGCATTTGGATTGAAGCCGATCGCCCGCCCGCCCGCGAGCCCCAGACACACCTGCGGAGCGCAGACAAAGCTTGAAAAACTGTCGCCATCAAGCCGGGTGGTCACTTCACGACCGACATTGACCAGCAACTCGATACCGGATTCCCGCACCAGGGCTGGCACGGAGTAGTTCTCGTAAACGTACTGGTCATTTTCGTATACCGAACGGTAGTAGCCCAGCCAGCGCACGCGTATTCCCGGCATGAATTCCCCTTGCCCAGTGCTACGGTAGTAGTAGGCGCCTGAGTAGGGACTCAACCTCACACATTCCGGGGCCTCCCAGACAACGGTGTCCCCGGCGGGACCCAGCCGTTGCAATTGCAGCACATCGTTCTCGACGGTATAGACGGACTCATATTCGGGGCCGGTGTTCTGGGTACCGCAACTGTCGGTACGTGTGCGCGTCCCCAGGCTGTAAGCCCGGCCCGAAACCTGAAAGGCCGGGAACTCATCGGGCCGGTCACGAAAACCGCCTGTGTTCAGGTTGATCAGCCGGCTCGTCTGCTGACAGCCCTGTGAATCACAGCTTGTCAGCTCGTAGGCGACGACGGCGTTTTCACCATCTGCTGCGAGCAGTTCAATCGTTCCATCATCCCCATCCAGCGACACCACTGAAACCGGCACGAACTGACCAGAAGTAGCACTGTCCAGATCAGTTGCTGCAAGACGAATCAGCGGAAACTTATTGGTCTGCTGATAGTAATAACCGATGCCTCCGACATAAACGTTGCCAACGCTGTCCGCCAGCGCAATGCGCCCCGAGTTGCTAGCGATAAAAAAGCTTGAGCTTTGCCACTCACCGGCCTCGGGAAGCAATGGTCGGATGTCCGGATACAGGACTGCGTTGTCCCGCTTGCGAATCAGGAAGAACGGACGGTTCTTTGCCGGCGCAAACACGAACACATAATCCCCGGCATCGTCCGACTGCCCCATCGCGTCGTTGTCCATGTCGTAGAACCGGATCACATCGGGGTTCTCCGGTATCGCGTCCAAGGCCTTTGCGCCCGAACTGGTCTGCAGCTCCACCTTGTTGAAAAGGCTGGCTGTCAGCGGGTTTTCATCGTAGCTGCCCGCGCTGTCCAGAGACTTGGTGCCCACACCGGATTGCGTCTTTTGCGCATTCCCGGTGACTTTCGATAACAGCAGGGCCGTAGAGCCGCCCAGCTCCGCACACCGCAGCGGCCCGAGCTTTTCCCCGTTCGCCCCGGTCGCATCACCATCATCGCCACCGCTGCAGGCCATGAGCGCCATCGCAGCCCCCGCCACAAGCAGAGTCGACAAGCCCTTGTTTTTATTCA
>JBFHON010000190.1:0-5911 GCA_041593295.1 Oceanococcaceae bacterium
CAGATCACGCAGCTTGCGGGCATTGAGCGTGTGCACCTTGCCCCAGTGCGGACGACCACCGTACTTCCAGAAGATCGGCTCGACCGCAGCAAAATACTCGTGGTAGTCGAGTTCGAAATACTGGTGGATCGAGATCGATGCACTGTCGCGCCCCTGGAACTGGCTCAGGGTAATGTCGTCGCCCTTGACGTAGCGATACTCGATCGGGAACCAGGTCGGCAGATTGAACTTCTGGATCGCCGCCAGGATTTCCCGCAGGCAATTCGGTCCGTCCTCGGCCGGCACCTGGTATTCCATTTCGTTGAAACGCACGTTGCGCACGTTGGCAAAGATGGAAAACGAGTCGGCCACCCGGTCATCAAACTCGATCTGCGAGGCAATCAGGTTCATGATGCGGCGCCGCGCGTTGGGGTGGTCGCGGCCGTACTTGTACATCATCTGCAGCAGGGCCACGTAGGCGTTGCCGCCCTCGTCTTCCTCCTCGCCATCGGTCGTCGCCGGCGCATCGGTTTCGTTCAGGGCCACCGCCATCGCGTAATCCGAATGCGTAACCACCTGCATTTCCCAGTGCTGGTTGTTGGCTACCAGGTTGTCGATGTCATCCAGCAGGTCCTCGGTTTTGGCAATCCACGAGCGCTCGTGCAGGCGGAAGGCATCCCGGCACTGCACGCGGTAACGGGAAATCACACCCAGCGCCCCCAGCGACACCTTGGCGGCGTTGAAGATGGCCGGGTTGTTCTCAGCGTCGCAGTCCAGCACGTCACCGTTCGCCGTCACCAGGCGCAAACCGGCAACCTGGGTCGACATCGAGCCCAGCCCGATGCCGGTGCCGTGGGTCGACGTGGCCAGTGCACCGCCGAAGGTCTGGTAGTCGATATCCGGCATGTTTTCCAGCGCCAGACCGTGCTCCTTGAGCGGCGCCCCGGTCCGCGACAGCAGCGTGCCGGCCCCGAACTCGGCCTGCTGCGTGGCCGTGTCCACCCCCAGCAGACCGTGCAGGCGCCCCAGCGACACCAGGGTGCCGTCGGTGGGAACCAGCCCGCTGAAGGAATGGCCAGAGCCCACCGGCCGCAGCATCCGTGCGCTGCGCACCAGATCGGCCAGCGCCTCTTCGCTGGCCGGGGCCACGCGGGCCTCGGGCATGCAGGTCTGCGCGCCGGACCAGTTGCGCCAGGTCACGGCACGCGGTCGGCAGGCGGCCGCCTGGGCGGCGCCGGGGACTGCGGCGACGCTGCCCGCCGCTGCCAGTGCAGCCAGCACCTGGCGTCGGTTCATCCGCGGCGAATTCACTGAAGTTGAGTTCTTGGCCATGATCTATTCGCACTCCAGACCGGACATGTATTCCACAAACGCGGTCAGCTCGTCCTGCGAACATTCCATGCACATGCCCATGGGCGGCATGCCACGGTAACCGCTGATGACGTGATCCAGCAGCGCGTCCATGCCCTGACGGCCGCGCTCGGTCCAGGCTTCGACATCGCCCGCAGCCGGCGCACCGGTTCCCGGAACCCCGTGACAGACGTTGCAGGTACGGTCATAGACCGCCTGCAGTTCCGGGCTCAGTGTGGCGTGTGCAGTGAAATCATTCTTCGGCGGCGGCAGATTCTCTCCGCCGCACCCTGCAAGCGCCACCGCTGCGATGCAGACCGCACCGACTCCAACCAATCGTTTCATTGTTTTCCCCAAACCCTCGCGGGCAAATACCGGCTACAGGCGCGCAAGTGGCAGGCCCGGTGTGGTGATTTACAGAAAACGTACCACTTCTTTGATGATCTCGAAATTCGAACGCTGGACGCGGGCCGCAATGGCTACCGCCGCATCAATGTCCGCCGTGCTGTTGTACACATGCGGGCACAGCCGCAACAGGACATCGGCTGACGTTTCCCGGGGCATTCCCGCGGGCGTGCAATGGACCGTATTGCCATGCACGAATGCCGCGGCCACCCCGGCATTGTGGAGCGCGAGGAAGGCCCCGTAGCTCTTGTGACGGCCGCCGAGATCCGCCACCACCACACCATGCCCCCGCCGGGGGTCGGTCGGGGTGCGCACGCGGATCCCGGCGTTATCCAGCGCGCGAATGGTGTGTTGCGTGAGCTCCGTGATGCGCTGTTCGACGCGCTCGACCCCGATTTCCCGATGCCACTGCGCGGCCACCCCGACCGCGGCACAGGCCGCCGTGTCGCGCTGCCCGAGTGACTCGAAGCGACGCGCATCCCGGGGCAGTGCGTCCTGCGGGTAGTCGAAATCGAAGTCATAACCGAGGATCAGCGGGTGCAGCCGTTCTGCCCACGGACCCCGCAGGTACAGCACACCGACGCCGCGGGGTCCGCACAACCATTTGTGCGCGCTGCTGGCGTAACTGTCGCAGCCCATGGCTGCCAGATCGACCCGCATGCTGCCCCAGGACTGCGCTCCGTCAACATGCACGAGTATGTCCGGGTTGTAGGCATGTACGGCCTCGCAGATGGCCGCGGCGGGCAGCCGTGTTCCGCTGATGTTGGACAGCTCGGAAAAACTCACCACACGGGTGTGCGGATTCAGGGCCGCGACAAAGGCCTCGACGATCTCGCTGTCGCTCAGTGCCGTGGCATCCCGCTCCAGCGTGCGCACCCTGAAGGGGGTGCGCAGGTGCCGGTAATGCCAGCTGCGGTAATTGGTTGCATGGTTCTCGTGCCACAGCAGCACCTCGTCCTGGGGGCCCAGGTCGAGGCCACTGACGATGGCGGCGTTGGCTTCGGAGGTGTTGCGAACAAAGGCCAGCGCGTGCTCTTCATCCACGCCGAGCAGGCCTGCACAGGACCGCCGCGCCGCCGCAAGCTCGTTGCGCACCACCTCACGTCGATTGAGGAAACCGACATCGGCGCTCAGCCGCTCGCCCAGTTGCCGCTGCTGCTCCAGAACAGGCGTCAGCGCAGGGCACAGGTTGGCGGCATTCAGTGGCGCCTGGCCGCTGAAGCGGAACTGCGCCCGCACACGCCCCCACGCATTTTTCTCCGACGGCGTGGCCAGCCCGGCCTCCCCCGCAAGAGCCGAGGGACCGAGCCCGGCAACCGTCGCGGCCGCACCGGTCAGCAGTCTGCGCCTTGTCACGTTCACGGTCTGATCCCGAACCATCGTCCTCTCCTGCCTGGCACCCGCGCTTTCGACGACGGGCAAACAATAATTGCCACAGGCCACGGCCGGGTAAATGCTCATACTGCCAGAGCGGTGCGCTAAGGTTGCCGTATCCACTGGGGGAAAAAATGAAACGTCGACACGTCTTGTTGGGAACACTGGGTCTGGGTGCAGCCGGTGTCTGGATGAAGCGCCCGCAAACCCTGCCGGGAGGCGGGCATAGCGACTATTTCCGCGGTCTGTCTGCGCTGCTGCACGGCGAGAAGCTGGCGCGCCCGACGATGATCGTCGACCTGGATCGCGTAGACCACAACATTGCCGAACTGCAAAAGCACCTCGGTGACAAGGCCTACCGGGTGGTCGCCAAGTCCATCCCGGTACCCGGTCTGATCGATTACGTGATGCAGCAATCCGGCAGCAACCGGCTGATGGTCTTTCACCAGCCCTTTCTGAACCAGATCGCGATCGACAGCCCCGGAGCCGACCTGCTGCTGGGCAAGCCCATGCCGGTCACTGCCGCCGCCCGCTTCTACGAGCAATTGCAGCCGGGTGTTTTCAACCCGGAAACCCAGTTGCAATGGCTGGTCGACAGCCCCCAGAGGCTGGCCCAGTACGCCGAGCTGGCCAGCGGGCTGCAAACCGCCATGCGCATCAACGTGGAAATCGATGTCGGGCTGCACCGCGGCGGTCTCACCGACCCCGCCGAACTGGTGGGCATGCTCCGTGTCATCGAGAAGCATCCACAGCTGTCCTTCGCCGGCTTGATGGGCTATGACCCGCATGTGGCGCATGCGCCCCCGGTGCTGGGCCTGGCCGAGCGCGAATTCGGCAAGGTGCAGGCGCGCTACCGGGCCATGCTGGACGCCCTGTACAGCACCCTGCCCGCGGCCCGGGACGCCGACCTGGTCTTCAATGCCGCCGGCAGCCCCACCTTCCGCAACTGGACCCATGTCCACGGCATCGCCAATGAGGTCGCCGCCGGCAGCGCCCTGGTCAAGGCGCTGGATTTCGACATCCCGAATCTGGACACCCACCAGCCGGCGCTGTTTTTCGCCACACCGGTGCTGAAGAAGCAACCCGGCATGGCAATGCCCATCGTCGCGCAGATCGGTGCGGCACAGCAGCTCTGGGACCCCAACCGCGAGCAGACCTTTTTCGTTTACGGCGGTTACTGGAAAGCCCGCCCGGTCTCCCCGCCCGGCCTGGTTACCAATGCGGTCTACGGCCACAGCACCAACCAGGAAATGCTCAACGGCAGCGCTGCCGTCGAGCTGGATGTCGACGACTACGTGTTCTACCGCCCGACCCAGAGCGAGTTCGTGATGCTGCAGTTCGGCGACGTGCTCGCCGTGCGCCAGGGGCGGATCGAAGCCGTCTGGCCGGTACTGCCGCAGGTCGCCTGAGTGCTTACCAGTTGGCGCTGAAGGTCAGGCTGAGGTTGCGTCCGGGTATCTGTGTCGCGAAGTAGGAATTCGCATACAGGTTGTGGTCGGCGACAAAACTCAGCGCCCGCTCGTCCGTCAGGTTGCTGCCACGCAAGGTCAGCCCCCAGCTTTCATCCTGGGGCCCCAGACTCACGCGTGCCCCGATCAGCGTTTGCGGCTTCTGGTAACTGCGCTCATCCAGGTCCAGCGTCAGGTACTGCTCGCCGCGATAGCTGATATCGGCCCCCAGCACCACGCCCAGATCCGCCCCCAGCGGCAAGGTCACGGTCGGGCTCAGTGAGGCGGTCATGTCCGGCGCCTTGGGCAGGGTCTTGCCGGTCAGGTTCTGCGTGCAGTTTTCCGAATCCGCGTCGTCGGTCGGGCCGCAATTTTCCGACTGCTCGGCCGTCTGCGGACCGCGGGGGTAACTGAGGTACTCGGCGCGGGCAATGGCCAGCGCGCCATTGATGCTCAGCCATTCCCAGGGTGTATACCAGGTCGCATCGGCCTCGAACCCCTGCAAACGGGACTCGGCAGCGTTGAATACGTCGAAGCTGACGCCGTTGAAGTTCACCACCTGCATGTTGCTGACGGTGGTGTGATACAGCGTCGTGTTGAGGGCCAGGGACTCGTCCAGCAGCCGCATCTTGGCCCCCAGTTCGAAGCTGTCACCCCGCTCGGGCTCAAAGACCAGGTTCTCGCTGTTGAATGACACGGCATTGAAGCCGCCGCCCTTGTAGCCCCGCGTCCAGCTGGCGTAGGTGGAGATCGCGTCGTTCAGCTCGTATTGCAACCCCAGCTTGGGCGAGACCTCGGTTTCCCGGCGCTGCAGCGGCTCCCTGAAATCGGTGTCGGGCGGATCATTGGCGCCCACGACCAGGGCCGTGAAGCCGGGCCCGCGGCTGGTGATGCTGAGCACCGCATCCTTGTCTTCCTTGCCGACCCGCAAACCCAGCACCACGCCGACCCGGTCGGTCACCGACAGAGTCACCTGACCGAACGCGGCCAGCGACCGGGATTGCTGATCAAAGAACTGGAAGATGCCGTCCTGCAGGTCCACCTGCGGAACCGGCAGCAGGTCCGTCAGCAAGCCGATGGGCAGGCCATCGGGGCCACCCAGAGCGGCGATGCCGGCCGGGGTCAGGGCAAACTCGGCGATGTCCTCGCCCAGCGCCACGTCCACCGAGATTGCCATGTCGCTGTCGAAAGCAAACAGCCCGCCCACGTACTCGGCGTCCATGCCCAGCACGCTGAATCCGCCGCTGGCACGCAACTCCAGCGAGTCCTGCACGTAGGTGTGATGAACATTGACCTTGGCCAGGTCGGCGGCACTGACGTCGAAGTCCATCCGGATGCGATTGTCCAGCGTTGCG
>JBFHON010000191.1:0-5905 GCA_041593295.1 Oceanococcaceae bacterium
ACTCGGGCAGCCTCTTCCGGGCTGTAAAGGCGCGCCTGGACCACGGCCGCCGTCAAATCCGGCGGAGCAATGCGCATGCGGGGTAACTCGATGCCGAAGACCGGCAGGGCCATGCCGATGGCCGTCTCGTTGAGGCCGATCTTGAATGCGCCGTTGATGCCAATCCGGGTATCGCAGGCGAGCAGAAACAGGGCGCCCATGGCCAGTGCGTGCCCGGTGCAGACACCGATCGTGGGCAATGGGGAATCGAGCAGGCGCAGCGCCACTTCGCCGCCACGGTTGAGCAACGACTGCACGGTCTGTGCATCGCCGCCCTGAATCAGTTTGAGGTCGAAGCCGGCTGAAAACTTGCCCGGCCGGCCCACCAGCACCAGGGCTTTGGCCTGCTGCTCGGCTTGCTCGATGGCGGCAAGCAGCCCGTCCACCAGTTCGAAATTGACCGCATTGACCTTGCCGTCGTCCATCGTGACCCAGGCAATGTCTTCCCGGATTTCCACACTTACGCTCATCGATTACCTGCTTGTATTGAAGAAATAGGAAAGGCCTCAGGCGGCATACAGGCCGCGCTTGACGGGCAACCACCAGGTGAAGCCGAACAGGATGGTGCCAATGATGACTTTCAGCGGGTTGGGCTTGTGTTCAGCCAGCACCGTGAAGGCCACCGGAATTTCGAGCACATGTGCGCCGAGGATGAAGGCGGTGAACAGAATGAACGGATGGTGCAATTCCATCCCCCCGCTGACCAGGTAGGCCGCCACGGCATACAGCAGTAGCAGGCTCAGGTTCATGGCTTTCCACAGGGCCTTGTTTTGCATCGTTGTCTCCCGGGTGTCAAAAATTCCGTGCGGCGAAACTACGGGATTTCCCCGGCCAGAACAACGTCGTGCCGATGCGGTTTCTCGAAGCAGGCCCGGCAGGGCGTTAAAATACGACGATTCCCCCACGGCATTTGCACCATGAGCAACGCCCCCGCTGCGCAGGACACCACCCGCGCCCCCTCTGCCGATCCGATTCTGGTTGCGGCACTGTACAAGTTCACCGCCCTGCCCGATCACGTGGAACTGCAGTCACGCCTGCAGGAGCTCACCGGCGCCCACGAGCTGCGTGGCACGCTGCTGCTGGCCGAAGAAGGCATCAATGGCACGGTCGCCGGCTCGCCCCAAGGCATCGCGGCCTTGCAGGCCTTTCTGGATGCTGACGCCCGCTTTGCCGGGTACACCTGGAAAACCGCCACCGCCGCGGAGATGCCCTTCTGGCGCATGAAGGTGCGCCTGAAAAAGGAAATCGTGACCATGGGCGTGCCCGGCACCGACCCGACACAGGTCAACGGCAAACGGGTGAAGGGCGAGGAATGGAACCGCCTGATCAGCGACCCGGAAGTGCTGGTCATCGACACCCGCAATCAGTACGAAGTGGATGTGGGCACCTTCCCCCGCGCCGTATCCCCCGTGACCGACACCTTTCGCGAGTTCCCGCAATACGTGAAGGAGCAACTGGATCCGGCCAAGCACAAGAAAGTGGCCATGTTCTGCACCGGCGGTATTCGCTGCGAAAAGGCCACCAATTACATGCTGCGCGAAGGCTTCGAGGAGGTGTACCACCTCGATGGCGGCATCCTGCAGTACCTGGAAGACATGCCGGTCGAAGAAAACCTCTGGGACGGCGAGTGTTTTGTCTTTGATGGCCGGGTCAGCGTGGACAAGCACCTGCAACCGGGAAAATACACGCAGTGCCACGCCTGCCGGCACCCGCTGACACCCGAAGACCGCGAACACCCAAGCTTCGAACACGGCGTGCAGTGCATCCATTGCCACGACAAGCTCACCCCGGAAAAACGGGCCCGCGCCGCCGAGCGGCAACGGCAGGTCCGTCTGGCCGCCGAGCGTGGCGAGCAACACATCGGCGTCCCGCAGGAACCCCACCGCTAGGTCCGCATGACACTCCCGGTTCTGTACAGCTTTCGCCGCTGCCCCTATGCCATGCGCGCCCGCCTGGGCCTGGCCGTGGCCGGCATTCAGGTCGAGCTGCGCGAAATTCTGCTGCGCGACAAGCCACCGGCCATGCTGGAGCTATCTGCCAAGGGCACCGTGCCGGTGCTGCAGCTGCCCGACGGTGAGGTCATCGACGAAAGCCGCGACATTCTCGACTGGGCACTGCGCCAGAACGACCCGCAGGGCTGGCGTCAGGAAAGCGAGCGCGCCACCACGGCCGCGCTGATCGCCGAAAACGACGGCCCCTTCAAGCACTGGCTGGACCGCAGCAAGTACTTCGAACGCTACCCCGAACACCCGCGCGACCATTACCGCGCACAGGCAGAAAGCATCCTGGCGCAATGGGAGCAGCGGCTGGCGGCAAGCGGCGGCGGGCTGCTGCGGGCTGCCTGCAGCCAGGCCGACTACGCCCTCCTGCCCTTCGTGCGCCAGTACGCGCACAGCGATGACGCCCACTGGGAGGCCACACCCTTCCCGCACCTGCAGGCCTGGCTGCGCGACTATGAAGCCAGCCCGCTGTACCGGCGCATCATGCCCAAGTGGCCGGTCTGGCCCCGGACCGGGCCCGGACTCACCGTGGACTGGTCACTGCCGGCAATCTGACATTTTCTTCACGTCACAGCGCAAATCATGACGCAAACATTCACAGCCCCGATTCATGAACAGCGCCCCTCTCTGGCTTCTGGCCGCCGGCCTTTCCTCGACGCTTGCAGTCTCCGCTCCGGTCCTGCTGTCACAGGATGACGGCAGCCGGCCAGCCACCGCGCACGAGGTTCGCGCGCTGGTGAAAGCGGTGGCCCTGTGCCCCATGCTGAATGAATCGGTGGCCGCACAGTTTGATGCGACTTACGGTGAGCCCAGCTCGGCGGATATCCGCCGGATGACGGACGAGGCCGTCCGCTGCCGTGCGCTGCAGGAGAATTTGCCCGAGTCCCTGCAGATGGCCACCGCCGTGGCCGCGCTGCGCTCGGTGCTGGAAGCCAATACCTATCACCTGCCGGATGCCAGGCAGGCGGGGCCGTTGAAGCTCAGCCTGGAACTGTCGCCGACCCACAGCGACGCCCCCAGCAGCTAACCGTCTTCGAGCGCCCCGTTGCCACCCCGGAGCCGGGGCACAGCGGCCTTGCTCAGTCCTTGCAGGCTTCCGGGTAGAACTCGCGCAGCAGCTCGTCGAGGCGACTTTCGGTCAACGGCTTGTAGGTGAATGAGCGCACTTCGGGGTAGCTTTCCGCCCGCGCCCGGTCATCCGGGTTCAGCGACGTGGTCAGCATGACGACAACCGCGCCACCGGGTTTGCTGTCGTGCATTTCGTGGAAATGCTCGAGAAATTCCCAGCCATTCATCACCGGCATGTTGATGTCGAGAAAGATCAGCTCGGGAAAGGGCTGGTCCTTTTCAATGCACGATTTGAGGTAGTCGAGCGCCTGCTTGCCATCCCGGGAAACCTCGATGTGCTCAGCGCAGCCATAGCGCTCCACCACCAGACGGTGGATAAAGTTATCCGCGTCGTAGTCGTCAACGAGCAGAATGGTCTTGAGCTTAGTCATGGTTTAAACCTGGGTCATTATGTTCTGGCAGCTCACCCTGATCACGCAGGGTAAAGAAGAATGTCGTGCCTTCACCGGGAGAAGATTGTAGCCATATCTTCCCGCCGTGCATTTCGATGATTTTTTTGCAGTGTGCCAATCCGATACCTGAACCTTCGTAACCGTCACGGCCGTGCAGCCGCTGGAAGATCAGAAAGATCTTCTCGAAGTGTTCCTCTGCAATTCCGATACCGTTGTCAGCCACCTCGAACAACCATTCGCGTCCCTGCCGTCTGGCGCTGACACGCACCACCGGTGGCACATCCGGGCGCGAGAACTTGAGGGCGTTGGTCAGCAGGTTTTGCAGCAGCGCACGCAGCTCCGTCGGGTAGCCATCGACGATGGGCAGGCCGGCGTACTCCACGGTCGCATTGCGCTCCTTGATCCGGGTTGTCAGGTCCTGACAGATCAGGTCCACCACATGCTGCATGTTGACCGGCACCGCCTCGCCCTTGCGACCCAGCCGGCTGTAGTCGAGCAAGCCCTTGATCAGTTCGCTCATCCGGGTGGTGGACTTGTCCAGGAAGTCGAGAATCTGACGCCCATTGGCATCCAGCTTGTCGGCGTACTCTGCCCCCAGCAGTTGGACAAAACTCTTGACCGTACGCACCGGCTCCTGCAGGTCATGCGAGGCGATATAGACGAACTGTTCGCTTTCCTTGTTGGCGAATTCGAGCTGGTCGTTCTTGACCTCCAGATGGGCCAGCGCCACCTTGCGCTGCAGGATTTCGTGCTCGAGCCGGTTCTGGCGCTTGCGCAACTCGCTCAGGAACTGACTGAAGGTCTGCGCCAGTTCCCCGACCTCGCCTTCCACTTCCAGCGGCAGCTCGTCATCACGGGTTTCCAGCCCCCGACGGACAACGGCATCCCGCATGCGAATGATCGGGGCGGCAATCCGCCAGGCCACGGCCAACGCGATCAGGCTCGACAGCAGGCCGACAATCGCGACGACCAGATAGACCGTACCCAGCAGGTTGCGCCGGATGGCCGTCGCCTGCTCATGCGAGGATTGCCCGGCCACAATCAGGTATTCATTGGGCACCGCGGGATTGAACTGGATTGCCCGCATGGCCACCACCCGATTCACGGCCCCGCCACCGCGCACATCGACAACGCTGCCGACAAAATCGGTGCTCGTCCCGTCCAGCAACGTACTGGCATCAGGGACATCGTCAAGGATATTGGCCCGGCGCCCGTACTCGAAAGCAAAGGCCCGCGCGGCGTCACGATTGACCAGGTAATCACCACGATGATTCGTCAGCGTGAAGGTCTGCTCGTCGCCCCCGACGCTCCGAATCTCATCGAGGTCACGCTGCATGAGGCGGTTGATGACCACCACCATGAAAACCTCACCCGAGGCGTCCAGTACCGGTGTTCCTGCACGAATCACCGGTTCCGGAGGCTCGACGACCTTGCCGTATTCCCGATTGAACTCGATCTCGGAGACATCCACCTCGCCGTCCTTCAACTCCAGTGCCCGCTGGAAATAGGGCCGGTGGAACTTGTTCTGGAGCTGGTCCTCGGGCACCAGCCGCACCGTGCGACCCGGTCCGTAGCGGTCGACCCGGATGTACTCCCGGCCGTCGGGCCGGATCACGCGGATCTGCACCAGCTCGTCATTGACCGACAGCATGCTTTGAAAAATCTGCACCAGACGACGCTTCCACGCCGCCTCGTCGGACTGCTCCAGCTGGTCGTAACCGCTGTTATCACGCGCCCGGACGAGACCCTGCATCGGCGGCGTATGGGCGACGAACAGGGCGGACTGGACCAGACGATCCAGCTCGTTTTCCAGCCGGGCAGCCTGCTGGTTGATCTGCCGCTGCAGGCTCAACTGCTCCTTTTGCAGCAGCTGCTCGTCCAGCGAGTCGAGCATCAGCGAAACCACGATGAGATTTCCGATCAGAATCAGCAACACCAGCGGCCCGACAATGCGCCGCATGATGGTCATTTCTGGTCGACTGAAAAATCTCGACACGGTGTCTGTGCTCTCGCGGATTCTGCGTTGGAGTGAACCTTACCGGCAGCTCCCCAACGAAGCCATCCTGCAAGTGATGGTCACCGGATGCAGAATCCGCACCGCGGTCACTCCGCGGGCTTGCGCGGTGGTGCCCGACGGACGTTCGGTTTTTTCGCCGACTTGCCGCCGCTCTTGAATTTGGAGCGACCACCCGGCGGTGGGCCGCCAAACTTCCGCTTCGGTGCCTTGACCGGCTTGCCGGCGCCTGCAGGCGGACTGTCGGCATCGCGGGACTCCAGTTCCTGTCCGGTACCGGGCTGCGGCCCTGCACCGTGCTCGTCGTACTCGGATATCTGCAATTGCTGCCC
>JBFHON010000192.1:0-5902 GCA_041593295.1 Oceanococcaceae bacterium
CGGTGAGCAATGTGCCGCCACAGGACGGTGTGGATCCGCATGACAATGACGCCAAGGACCCGCGCGGCCGCTGTCACAAGGCGCATTTCCTGCGCACCAATGGCGAACTGATCGATACGCGGGATGTGCTTTTCGATGGGGTGAGTTGTCCGGCGGTTCCTGCGGTTGATCCCTTCCCGGCGGAACCCGACCGCGACAATGACGGCGTGCCGGACGACCGTGACGCCTTTCCGGATGACCCGAACGAATCCGCGGACGCCGATGGCGACGGGGTGGGTGACAACGCGGACCTCTGTCCGGGCACTGCGGCAGGCGAAACGGCAAATGAGCAGGGCTGCGCTTCCAGCCAGATCAAACATGCCTCCTGTACCGATGGTCAGGGCCTGGACGGTGGCCGCAGCTATCAGGTCACGCTGACCTCGGCCAGTGACCAGCGCATCAGCTTTCAGGTGCTCGAGCCGACAAGTTTCGATTGCGCTGGCGCGGCCATCGGCGCCCATCCGCTGGTGCTGCACGGGCACGGTTTCGGCGGGAGTCGCTCCACCGGTGGTTTTGCCAGTTTGCGCAATGCAGGCATGACCGTCATTTCCATCGACCAGCGTGGCTTTGGCGACAGTTCGGGGACCGTGCGCGTCATGGACCCGGACTTCGAAGGCCTGGACCTGGTTCAGATTCTGGATTGGGCCGAAACCCATCTGGATTATCTGGCATGGCGCGACGACAGCACCGGCGACTATGTGGCACGCCCTGCAACGGCAACCAGCGTGGCCGGTGGCGACAACCTGCTGGTCGGTGCCATCGGGGGAAGCTACGGTGGCGGCTACCAGTTCCTGCTGAGCTTCGTCGATCCGAAGCAGCGCCTGGATGTGCTGGCGCCGGAGATTACCTGGCACGACCTGCGCTACAGCCTGAACCCGGGAGATGCCGTCAAGGCGGGCTGGGACCTGCTGCTGTCTGTGGGTGGCGAGGCCGGCTCCTACCAGCCGGGCTTCAGCAACGGGGACGCACCGCAGGACCGGGGCATGGACCCCTACATCGTGGAAACACTCGCTCGCGGCGCGGCCACAAACGAGTTCCCGCGTGAAGCCCTGGAGTGGTTCCGCTATCACAGCCCCAGCTACTGGTGCGGCCTCAATGGACAGCCGACCATGCCCTACGCCCCGGCAGACTGGGGCGTTGCGGATCCGAATGTCAGCATCAGCGGCCTTTCGGAACAGCCCGGAAGCAATACCCGTACCGGCCAGAAGGTGCCGGATGTGCTGCTGATTCAGGGCATGCGCGACACGCTGTTCAACTTCAACGACGCCTGGTGGAACTACCAGTGTCTGAGCAACTGGGCCGGTGATGCTGCAGATGTTCGGCTACTGACGACCCAGAGCGGGCACAACCTTGCGAACACGCTTCCGGATAACCCGGTTTACACCTTCCAGAACCCGAACGGCCCCAATCGCTGTGGTGAACTGGATGCGGGATCCATGGTGACGCACTGGCTGAAGGCCAAGCTGCGCGGCGATATCGCATCGCAGGCAGTGCTGGAGAACCTCGGGGATGAGCTGTGCATTTCACTGACCGATGCCAGCCCGTCGAATACCGTCGCCGACCGTATCCGCATACCCGGTGACCGGCTGCCAGGGCCTACGGCCAATGGTCCGCAGGGCTTCACGCTGGAGCCGGCAACGGGTTCGGTGGAGCAGGTCAGCAACGGTCTGCTGGCGCAGAGCGCGTATCTGGCCGGGGAGACTGCTCCGGCGGTGATTCCGCTGGCCGACGCGGTTACGGACGGAATCCTGGCCGGGATCCCCATGGCCACGATCACCCTGTCGACACCGGCCGGTGTGAATGATGCCGCCTGTGAACTCGGCACGGTGCCCACGGCACGTTCCGGTTGCGATGCGATCGTCTACATCGGGCTGGGCCTCAGCAGGGATAACGGTGCGAACTGGTCACTGATCGACGACCAGCTCACTCCGGTCCGGGGAATCGGTACGCACTACCGCGTGGATCTGGTGGGTCTGGGCGAGCGTTTTGCCAGCGGTGATCAGGTCGGACTGCTGGTGTACGGCTTCCACCCGCAGTTCTTTGCCAGCTACTCGCGGGATCTACTGGTTCCCGTGGTGAACGTCGACGCTTCGGTCTGGATACCGCTGGTGGAGGGGGAGCTGACCGTCGCAGCCAGCGCACCGCCCACGGTGGTTACCGAAAAATCCTGCAACCTGCCACTGGACGACCCCTCGTCGGTGCTCACATTGCGCGGCTCCCTGCATGAACACAGCGGCTATTCGGATGGCAGCATCGGCACCACACCGGCGGACTACTACGCGGCGGGGAGCCAGCTCGGGCTGGACTTCATGGGCGGCTCCGACCATTCCGACAATGCCCTGATTCCGGTGACCGCCAGCACCGACTGCGCGTCCGCGGAGCTTTTCGACTGCTTTCAGGCGTCGCCGGAAGGCCTGCAGAAGTGGGCCAGCACGCAACAGTTCGCGGATGCGGCCAGCACCGAGGGGTTTACTGCCTTCCGGGGCTTTGAGTGGACCTCGGATCGCTTCGGGCACATCAACGTGTTCTTTTCCACCAACGATCTGAACGCCAAGACCTCGACCGGTTATGCGCTGGACATGACGGATTTCTGGTTCTGGTTCGGCCTCGACCCGGCGACCGGGGGTGGTGCAGACGGACTGGCGGTGTTCAACCACCCCGGGCGCGAAGACACCTTTCACGCCGCGTGTGACAACTTCGACGAATTTGACGAGAACGACCCCTTCGACTCCGGCGTCGGAGCGGGTCTGAATGCCGCGTGCTCGACCGTCTGGCCAGGCGACGCTTCCTACAACTGGAACGACTTCGCATACGACGCGGATTTCGATGAGCGCGTTGTCGGCATCGAGGTGTACGGCAAGGGCAGTGATGTCTATGACAACGACAACAACGCGCCCCCCGGGGGCTGGTACGCCTACGCACTGGACAAGGGCTGGCACCTGGGGCCGGTCGGTGCCGAGGATGAGCACGGCCAGAACTGGGCGCAACCGATACGCGCCAAGACGATCTTCCTGAGCGCGGGGCGCAGCCGTCTCGATCTGAAAAACGCGATGCGGGCGCGGCGCTTTTATGCTCTGGCGCATGGCTACAGCGATGTGCGGATCAGCTTCACGGCTCAGGGTCAGCCCATGGGGTCCGCGATCAATGCGCCCACCGGAACAGTCCCGTTTGCTGCCAGCGTTGATGCGACGGGTTCCTTGCTGACGGATTACCGCATCGAACTGGTCGGGCCGGGTGGTATCGTCATGGCCAGCCGGGACAACGGTCCGCTGCAGTCCAGCGCGGAGGCCAACGCAGCCGAGCGCTGGCACTACATGCGCGTGATCGACCGGTCCACCGGCAAACCGGTCGCATACTCGGCGCCGATCTGGTTCCGCGCCGCCGATACGGACTACGAAGTGTGTGCGGCCGATGTTCACCCGCCTGCCGAGCCTGTCGACGGGGGCAGCGACTCCGAAACCGGCCTGCCCATTTCCGCAGCTGACTTCGAAGCTGCGGTTGCCCGGCTGCAGGAGGGCGACCTTGTCGGTGCATCGAATGCGGTGCTGGCCGGGTTGCAGCAGAACACGGCGTCAGCACTGCAGGCCGTGATGGTGGCTGCGGGTGAGGCTGCGGGCCTGGATTTGCCCGCACCCGGGCCAAAGCCGGCGGCCAGTACTCAGCCGGTCCAGGACCTGCGTGCCGGGGTGGCCAAGGCGGCTATCCATGTGCCGGTTGGCACTCCGCTGGGAGGGTATCTGCGGCCTCCCATTGCCGGAGAATACATTCCCGGGGCGGAAGCGTTCGCCGCAGGCAATCCCGGTGTGTTCTTTGATGAACTGGTGGACTTCATCCCGGTGATGGCCGATGGCTGTGATCAGAATCACCCGGAATCCTGCCCGCCGCTGGCACCACTGCCGGATGAACTGCGTGCCATCCATTCACCCTATGCCACCTATTCACCGCCCAGCCGTGGCTATTACGACTCGCTGATAGCCAAGGCGGTCGCCTTGCATGACGGTACCGATTATGTGGTGCTGGTGAAGACCGATTTCATCGGCATGCTCAACGAACTGGTCGAGGATGTGAAGGCTGCCGTGCAGGTGCAGACGGGGGTGGATCTGGGGGACGGCCTGATCATGTCGGCGACCCATACCCATGACGGCCCGGGGGCATTGGCCAACAACTCCACCCGTTATTTCTGGCTGGCGATGGATGTCTATCAGCCGGATGTGTACCGGCGTGTCGTAGACCAGCTGGCTGCAGTGGTGACCGACGCACTGGAGGGCATGCAGCCGGCAGTCATTGGTCATGGCTCCGCTGCGGATCGCAAGGGTCTGAACGGATACCGGCGGGGGCGGTTGGCGCACTATGACGAGATCCGCCGCGATGCCCTGCGCGAGCGCATCGGGGTGTTGCAGGTGAGCAGCGCAGCAAGTGCGGAGCCGATGGCGGTGATCATCAACTGGGCCGCGCACGGGATCGCCTTCGATGTGGAGAACCAGTTTTTCTCCGGTGACGTGCTGGCCTCGGTGGAACGGGAAACCGAACAGCTGATGGGCGTGCCGGTGGCGATGCTGGTGCAGAACGCGTCAGGCGACGTGAGTCCACGCAACAACCTGCACGACAACAAGCTGCAGCGCATCGAGGCCTACGGGAAGCGTCTGGCACCGCAGGTTGCAGCAATCGCCGGGGAAATCGTGAACTGGCAGGCCGCTCCGGACCTGCGCGCGGTCACGCAGCGCGTGATTCTTGACCGCGCCCATCTTGGTTATGAACCGGGTGAGTATCCCTATCCCTGGGGCGGCGGTCAGTGCGGCAACGATGTTGCGGTGCCTTTTGTCGGCTACGGCGTCGGCGATATTCCCGGATACGACGACACGGGTGCACCGCAGAAAATTCCCTTCTGCCTGCCTTCCACGCCTCCGGATGCGGCGGACCTGGCCGACAACGGCGTTGCCGAAAACGGCTCCTTTTATCCGCAGGACGCCATCGTCACCGCCGCCCGAATTGGTGACATCGTGCTGCTGGGACAGCCCGGTGAGCCCCTGGTGGAATACGGTGTGCGGTTGCTCGACCGGGCCCGGGCGCTGGGCTTCAACCGGGCGGACACCTTCATCTGGGGTTATACCGGTGATCACATCGGGTACATCCTCCCGCCCGAGGAAGAGGACTGGGCCACGCTGGGTGGCGCGGAGTCCACCACCACCTTCTGGGGCTGGAAGCAGGGAGAGCGTTTCCTGCAGGTGACTGAAAACCTGCTGGCCGCATTGCGTGACGGCAGCCCGGCGCCACGCGATGAATTCACGGCGGACTACAGCCTGTATGGGGACGTTTACGCGGGGATTCCGGGGCCTGCGCCCACTGTCGGTCTTTTTGCCGGCGCAGCGCTGGTACAGCCGACTTCGATTCACCGTTTCGGCAGCACGGCATTTGTGTTCGAGGGTGGCGATCCCGTTGTCGATACGCCACAGGTGCGTATGGAGCGCCGGCAGGGCAGTGGGGAATGGGAGCCTGTGCGGCGAGCCAATGGCGAGATTGTCGACACCTTTTTCGAGATGCACCTCGAGTACCGTCTGGTATCCGGTCGCCATCTGTGGAGCGTGATCTTCGAGGCACCGCGTGACTGGCCCGCAGATGAGTACCGCTTTGTGGTTGCCGGCCAGGCGATCTCGCCCGCATCGGGCGAGCCCGACGCCTACGTGCTGGAGTCCGATGCCTTTGCGGTCGGGTTGGCCAGTCTGCGGGTGGAAGCGCTTCCCGAGGGGATCTTCAAGCTGGCCTATGCGCCCCGGCCGGATAATTATCGCGTGGTCGACGCGGAAGTGCGCTCCGAGCATGCGGCACCGGTACGTGTCGTATCGCGAATGGTCGCCGAGTACCC
>JBFHON010000193.1:0-5895 GCA_041593295.1 Oceanococcaceae bacterium
CCGAAACTTTCCGGCATCCACAGGGCCGTCACCACAATCACTGCGCCCATGGCGCTGATGCTGTAACCACGCCATTGCGGCCGGAAACTCAGGTGCAGCCAGGCCCGCCGCAGCACTTCGTTCTGCAAGACGAAAGCCGGCACGGTGCCCAGACCGAAAGCCAGCATGAGCGCCGCCCCCGACACCGGTGAGGCACTGAGCGCTGCCACAAAGATCGCGCCATACAGCACCGGGCACGGCACGAAACCCCAGACCACCCCGCGAACCAGGCCCCGCCAGCCCGGCGCCTCGGCCGTCGAATTCGTCGCGCACTGCGCATGCCGGCGGTTGCGCACATGCAGGACCCCGAGCAGCATCACGGCCACGCCCAGCCCCACCCGTACCGAGGTCGACACATCGCCCCCGGGGAGCTGGAGCAGCAGGCGCTGACCGATAAAACCGGCGGCCAGTCCCCAGAGCATGTAAGCCAGCAGGCGTCCCGCGTGCAGCAACACCCAGCCCGGCCGACTGGCCGTCATGGACGCATTGAACCCCGCGCACATCACCACGCAATGCGCACTGGTCTGAATGCCGGCCAGCACCAGCGCGGGAACGGTCAGGGCCGCCGGGGTCATCATCAGAAATCGTCCGGCATGCGTTTTTCGTAACGCTTGAGGTCATCGAACTGGCCGCGCTTCACGGCAACGACCAGCACCACTGCGGCCAGCAGCACGAACGTGATCGACAGGGGGATCAGCAAATACAGGCTGCTCATGCAAAACCTTCCTTGGTTGGCGTTTCCGGGCGCACCAGGCGCAGTGCATTGAGGGTGACCAGCAGCGAACTGGCGCCCATGCCGATGGCCGCGACCCACGGCAGGATGTATCCCATGAAGGCCACCGGCACCAGGGTCAGGTTGTAGCTCAGCGCCCAGGTGATGTTCTGCACGATGACGCGGCGGGTTTTCCGGGCCACTTCGAACATGCCCAGCAGGCCACGCAGGTCGTCCCCCATCAGGATGGCATCACCTTGCGCCTGGGCCAGAGCCGCTCCCGAACCCAGGCTGAGCGAAACATCCGCGCCCGCCAGTACCGGCCCATCGTTCATGCCGTCACCCACCATCAGCACCCCCCGCCCCTGCTGCTGCAGTGAGCGCACGTAGGCCAGCTTGTCGTCCGGGTGCTGCCCCGCATCCACGGCCTGAATTCCCAGGCGCTGCGCGATCGCCGCGGTGGCCGCCTGCTGGTCGCCGCTGAGCAGATGCACGGTCAGGCCACGGGCACGCAAGCCGTCGGCAATGTCCTGCGCGCCCTCGCGCAACTCTTCACGCAGGCCGAATACGGCACAGCTCGTCTGGTCCACGGTCAGATGGAACCAGCGGCGCTCGGCACTGCGCCCGGCCTGCTCATCCGCGGGCAACGGCACCAGCGACCAGGACCGGTTCTGCAGGGTGGCAAAGACACCCTGACCGGGAATCACTTCACGGCCTTCCGGCGGGATGAATTTCTGCACCCCCACAAAGGCCCGGGCGATCGGGTGTTCAAGCCCCGCCTCCAGGCGTGCTGCCATGTCGCGGGCGTGCGCTTCGTCGATGCCGGGCGCGCACTCCACGCTGTCGATCTGCATGTCGCGGGTGGTCAGCGTTCCGGTCTTGTCAAAAACCACATCGGTGATATGGGCCATGCGCTGCAGGGCTTCCGGGTGAACCAGCAGCACGCCCTGCCGGCCCATGCGGGTCACGGCAGCAGCCAGACTGGTCGGCACCGCCAGCGAAAGCGCACAGGGACAGGTAATCACCAGGACGGCCAGCGCAGCCTGGGTGGCGCGGGTGGTATCCGGCAACCAGTACAGCAGCGCGCCCAGCGCCGTGAGCAGGACGCCGGGAACCAGCCAGCGCGCAACCCGGTCGGCCAGCGACATGACCCGCGAACGCTGCAGATGCGCCTGCTGCACCAGCCGGGCGATCTGCGACAGCACCGTTTTTTCGCCCGTGGTCTGGACCCTGACGCGGACCGAACGCTGACCGAGATTGACGCACCCGGCGAGTACCGACTCCCCGACATGCCGCCCCTGCGGTACGGCTTCGCCGGTCAGCAGCGACTCATCCAGTTCAACGGCGTCCAGCAAGGCGCCATCTGCCGGCAGGGCCGCCCCGGGAGCGACCACGATGATGTCGCCCGGGCGCAGGGCCGTCACCGGCACTTCCTCCAGGTGCCCGTCCCCTTCGCGTTGTGCGGTCAGGGGCTGGGCCGACACCAGGCGGCGCAGCCGATCGGCGGCCAGCACCTGCCCCCGGGCCTGCCAGTGGCGGGCCAGCAGCAGCAGAAAAACGAACATGCCCACCGAGTCGAAATAGACCTGCCCGGTGCCGGTCACGGTGTGATAGCCGCTCAGGCCGTAGGCACCCAGCAGCGCGATCGCGACCGGCGTATCCATGACCAAAGCGCGATTCCACAGGCCGCTCAGGCCTGCAACCAGCATCGGCCAGCCCGCATACAGCAGCACCGGTGTGGCCAGGAACCATTGGGCGTATCGCAGCAGCGGCAGGTAGGCCGCATCCACTTCATTGAAATACTCGGTGGTCGCCAGCATCATCACCTGCATGCCGAACAGGGCGGCGACACCAATGCGGATGAGGCTGTTCCGCTGCTCCTGGCGCACATCTTCGTAATGCGTATCCGGGGCCAGCAAGGTCGGCGTGAGCCGCGCTTCGCGAACCCGCTCGAGCAGCTGGGTCAGATCAGCCTGGCGCGGGTTCCAGCGCAGTTCGCAGGTGCCCGAGGGGATATCGACCGAGGCCTGCGCCAGCCGGCCAAGGGCCTTTTCCAGCCGGGCAACGCAGGCGCCGCAATGCAGGCCCTGCAGATGCAGCATCACCGTCGACGTCTGGGCATCCAGCCGGGTCGTTGCAGCGTCAACGGCCTCGGCACTCAGCGCGGTCGGCGCCAGCGCAGCAGCCGTGCTCACGGCCGTTCGTCGACCGTCTGCTCCTGGGCAAACCGGTCGGTCTTGACCTGCGTATGGGGTTCGAACCCGGAGCGGGTGGCAATCACCATGGTGATGATGCCGGCCACCACCGCGATTGTGGGCAGGGCGATGACGATCACCAGCTCCAGGCTCCAGACCCGCGGCTTGCCGGCGGCGGCGTCTTCACGTTGACTCATCGGTTTCTCCCGATAAAGCGCGCCTGCGCATCGGCAGACTGTTCCGGGTCTTCGACCCAGTGCGCATGAAAATTCAGGCCCATGGTCGGCCGCCCCGGTTCGGTACGCGCCCGCACGGAAATGACTTCCCGCGTCGTTGCAAATGGTGCCACGGTGAAGCGGTTTGCCGACAGCGTGATCGGGTTGCCACTGTCATCAACCGCACTGAGCACGGCATCGCGCGGGAAATCCGACTTGTTGGTCAGTTTCACCGTGTAGATGTTTTCGACCAGGCCATCGCCGACATTCCGGCTCATCGCATGACGGTCACGGATCACGTCCAGCTCCATCGTGCTGCGGTTCAGCAGCACCAGCGCAAAGCCGATGACGACCGCCAGCCAGACCACCGCATAACCGATCGTGCGCCCGCGCAGGATGTGGGTCTTGCCGCCCGCATCCTGGTGCGCCGTGGAATAGCGCACCAGCCCGCGGGGCTTGCCCACATGGTCCATCACGCTGTCACAGGCATCGATGCAGGCGGCGCAGGCGATGCATTCGTATTGCAGCCCGTCACGAATATCGATTCCGGTCGGGCAGACCTGCACACACATGTTGCAGGCCACGCAGTCACCGGCGTTCTGGTCATCTCCCTTCTTGACCCGGCTCTTGCGCGGCTCGCCACGCAGGGCGTCATAGGAAATGATCAAGGTGTCCTTGTCGAACATCGCACTCTGGAAGCGTGCATAGGGGCACATGTAGCGGCAGACCTGCTCGCGCATGAAACCGGCGTTTCCCCAGGTCGCGAAGGCGTAGAAAATGACCCAGAACAGCGCCCAGCCGCCCAGCGTCCCGGCGAAGAGTTGCGGCACCAGTTCGGTAATCGGCACGAAAAAGCCGACGAAGGTGATGCCGGTCCAGAAGGCAAAGGCAAACCACAGCACGTGTTTGGCCAGCTTGCGCAGCAGCTTCTCGGCGCCCCACTTCTTCCTGTCCAGCTTCATGCGAGCGTGGCGGTTGCCTTCCACCATGCGCTCCATCCACATGAAGGCGTTGGTCCACACCGTTTGCGGGCAGGCAAACCCACACCACAGGCGCCCGGCCAGCGAGGTGAACAAAAACAGCGTCATCGCCGCGATGATCAGCATGCCGGTCAGCAGGAACAGGTCCTGCGGCACCAGGGTCAGCCCCAGGATATGAAAACGCCGGGCCGGCAGGTCCAGCAGCACCAGTGGGCGATCACCCCAGGTCAACCAGGGAATGATGTAGTAGATGCCGAGCAGGCCCAGGGTGGACAGGCGCCGCAGCCGGGCGAAGGTCCCTTTCACATAGCGGGCATAAATCTTGGGCGCCGAGGCATACAGCGTCTGCGCGCCCGCATTGGCAGCGGGTTGTGTACTCACGATTCCTCGCTATCTGCAGACAAATTCCGTTTGTCTGCACAGGGGGGCCGAGCCAGGGCCAGCGTCATCAGGGCGCTGACCGAGGCAATCATCCAGCCGATCAGGAATGCGCCGGTCAGCACACCCCAGGTCGGTTCCTCGATCCGCACGAGGATCGGGTCCCAGGCAAAGACCAGGGCCAGCATCATCAACGCCGCACCGAGAAAGCCTGACCACAGCACCACCGCGATCTTGCGCCCCAGCGGCGGCCATTCGCTCAGCTGTTCACAATCAATCAGGTCGGTCATTGTCGGGTCAGGCTCGTTGCTCATGATGCGTCCCGTGACAGCCAGTGCAGGTAGGCGGCAAGCAGCTTGATTTCGGTTTCCGACAGCAGGCTGGCGTGCGCCGGCATCTTGCCCTGACGCCCTTCCAGAATGCTGTGCCGGATAGTCTCGTGGTCACCGCCGTATAGCCAGATGTCGTCAGCAAGATTCGGCGCCCCCATGTAGATGTTCCCGGTTGCTGCCGGGCCATGGCACATGGCGCAGCTCTGCATGAAGGTTGCCTTGGCCGCCGCCGCACGTTCCGCCGGCAATCCGCCGTCCGGCCAGTCCGCTACCAGCGCTACCAGGTCGTCGACCTTTTCCGGCGCCAGAATGGCCGCCTGCGCGGGCATAAACCCGCTGCGGCCGTTGCGAATGGATGTGAGCAGCTGTGCCGGCTGGTTGCCGTACAGCCAGTCCCCATCGGCCAGATTGGGGAAGCCGGCGGCTCCCTGGGCCTGCGGGCCGTGGCAACCGGCGCAGTTGTCCGCAAACAGCCGTCCTGCGGCCTGAATGGCCAGCCCGCTTTGTGCCAGGTCCTCGACGTCACGGTCGGCGAACTGTGCAAAGTGAGCCGCCCGCTTGGCCTCGACCACGGCCAGGCGCTCGTCATGCTGCTTGGCCGAGCTCCACCCCAGCGTGCCCTGAATGATGCCCAGCCCCGGAAACAGCGCCAGGTAGACAAAGGCGAACACGATGGTCAGGACGAACAGGTTCAGCCACCAGCGCGGCATCGGGTTGTTCAGCTCCTGCAGGTCACCATCCCAGGTATGGCTCTTGACCTCGCCCTCGGACTCTTCATCGGGCTGTTTCTTCGCGGTCCACCAGATCAGCCACAGGCAGGCCAGGATGTTGGCGGTAACGACAATGGCAACCACGATTGCAGTAGTGGAACTCATGGTTTCCCTCCCTTTGTGGGCCGGAGTTCGTCATCATGCAGCGGCAGGCTTGCCGCTTCGCGAAAGCGCTCGACATTGCGCTTGTCCCAGGCCCAGTACACCACGCCCAGGAAGGCCAGAAAGGCCAGACTGGTGAAAATTCCGCTGGCCATCAGTTGACCTCCCCGGC
>JBFHON010000194.1:0-5883 GCA_041593295.1 Oceanococcaceae bacterium
ATGGCCGCGAGGATGGCGGCCCAGGAGTCATCCTGAGGCCATCCTTCGCGGGGTTCTTAACCCGCCTGGGGGGTGACCAGAAACTTGTCGCCGGTGGCCTGCTGGCTGTAGCGGGCAATGGCATCGCGCTGCAAGGCGCCGCGCAGGTCAACATCCTCGGCGTAGTGGCTGGCGAAGGTGGTCTTGAGGCCGGCCAGCACCCGGCCAAACAGTTTGCCAACCTCGGCCTGGCCGATGCGCGCCAGGTGGTTGGGCAGCAGGAAGCCACCCACGCCCCATGCCATGCCATAGCCGCGGGTCAGCATGGTGGGGGAACGATCCAGCCCACCGTATAGATAGACCTGCTTGTGCGTGGTGGACCCGTAGACGCTGTACTGGCTGACATCCCGGCTCAGGGCCGCCTCCATCGCGGTGAGAATCTGGCTGGCCAGTTGCCCGCCACCGGTGGCGTCGAAAGCCAGCGTGGCCCCGGTTGCGGCGATGGCCTCGACCAGTTGCGGCATGAAGTCTGTGTCGCTGGAGTTCACCACGTGACGGGCGCCCAGATCGCGCAGCAGCTCGGCCTGCTCGGGTTTGCGCACGATGTTGACCAGCTCGACGCCGTCTTCGATGCAGATGCGGTTGAGCATCTGGCCGAGGTTGGATGCGGCAGCCGTGTGCACCAGTGCCTTGTGGCCTTCGCGCTTCATCACGTCGACCATGCTCAGGGCTGTCATCGGGTTGACGACGCTGGAGGCGGCATCCCGTGCACTGATACCCGCTGGCACCGGCAGGCAGTCGCTGGCGCGGGCCGTGCGGTACGTGGCGTACATGCCGCCCGCCATGGTGGCCACGGTCTTGCCGAGCAGCGCCTGTGCCTTGTCGCCGGCTGCCACCACGGTGCCTGCGCCTTCGTTGCCCACGGGCATGGCCTTGCCGATGCGCGCGCCAAGCATGCGCAGCATCGGCTGGGGAATGTCGGCCTCGAACACCGGCGCCTGCCCGGTGCCGCTGTTGCGGCCGGTCGACAGGTCGGCAAAGGCGAACAGCACGGCTTGATCCGACGGGTTCAGCGGGGCGGCTTCCACCTGGATCAGGACCTCATCGGCGGCGAGCGGCTTGAGCGGCACGGTTTGCAGCGACAGCTGCAGCACGCCCTGTTCAGTGACGGTGGAAACAAGACGGGTGGTTTCGGTAGGAGTCATCGGAAAAAGGGCCTCTTTGCTGTGAATGGTCTCGGCTGCTGTCTGCGGCAGCATTCTCTGCCAGTCCGTGGCGCCGCGCGGGTTGCCGGGTGGCATTTCCGCGCGTTGATGTCGCAGGCCATTGTGCCAAGTTATGGGAGGGCGGCGAGCCCGCGGCTGCGTGATGCGATGATCGTCCGCGGTGTGCGGGGCTACGCGTCGGTCGGGTCGCGGGGTTCGGTCAGCTCAGCCAGCAATTGCTGGCCTTTTCTGCGCTGCATCTTCAGAACTTCAAGGTCACTGTCGAGCTTCTGCCGGGCTGCTTCGGAGTGGGTGTCGCGGAGCTGTTCTTTCAGGGCATTGCGGCGCTTGCGCAGCTTTTCCAGCAGGATCAGCAGTTCTTCGACCTGGGCCTGCTGGTCCGGTCGCTCCGCTTTGAGCAGTCGGTCCATCTTCTGGACCAGCTTGTGCGTTTTCATGGGTGACCTCGCATTGGCCAGGTTTTTCGCCGCGCTAGCTGTTCGAGTTCATCCTCGCTCAGCAGTACGCTCTGCTCCACTTGCTGGGCAGCCGCCGCTTGTGGCCCAAACAGCAGGCCGGCGGCATCCAGCAGGCGGTTGCACAGTATCAACGCGTAGTCAGCGTCCTTCATCAGCGAGGTGGCAATCCGGGCGTCAATCTGGTGCTCACGAATGAGCCGGTCCAGTGCGCCGTCAGACAGCAGGTCCGCCTGCTTCAACTGCACCCGGGCCGAGTCCAGTACCAGGCCGGTTGCGGCCTCTTCGGGTTGGGCGCGCATGTCCTCGATCGCGCGCAGGACCTTGACGATCTGCACCCGCAGGGCTTCGTACTGCACCCGGACCTGGTAGTTGGTCGAACGCATGTGCACCAGCAGGTTCTTCTGCAGGTGCTTGAGCGCTTTCACCGCTTCGACCACGTCGCGGCAGGCGTGCCGCAGGGCATGCACGCGTTCCATGAATTCGCTGTTGCCGGACTCGGGCACCTTGCAGCTGTACTCCACAATCGCCGCGTGCAGCGACTTGATTCCGTGCTCGTAGCGTTCCTCTACGTTTTCCGAGAACTCCCGCCGCGATCTGCGCAGCAACTGCGGGGCGCTTTGCGCAGACCGGAGCTGGTGCCGGTGTACGCCTATGCCGTGGGCGATGATGCCGACGGCACGGTCATACAGCCGGATCGACTCCTGGCGCAGTGCTTCCAGGGCGGTTTCCGGCAGGGCCATCGCGGCGTCGGAAAGGTATTTGGGGCGCTCGAAGGAAATGCTTGCCGGCTTGAACAGGTGGTTCAGCAACCGCACGAGCTGCGATGTCCAGGGCAGCATCAGCACCAGGCCCAGCAGATTGAACAGGCTGTGGAAGACGGCCAGCTTCAGCGAGTAATCGTCGTTGGCGATGCCCAGCAGGTGGCTGATCATTTCGACCAGTTGCACCATGGGGCCGATGAGCAGGATGGCGACGGCTCCGGTGAGCCCGTTGAAGATCACATGTGCCGCCGCCAGCCGGCGGCCTTCGACGTTGGCGCCGATGGCACCGATGATGGCGGAAATCGTCGTCCCCAGATTGGAGCCGATGGCGAGTCCCAGCGCGTTCTCATAGCTCAATTGCTGCGCGGCCAGCGCGGTGATCGTGAGCACCAGCGTGGCGTGACTGGACTGCATCACCACCGTGGCCAGCATGCCAACCGCCGTGTAGATCAGCAGCCCGCGAAACCCGCCGACGGCATAGTGCGACAGGTCGAGTGCGCTCTTGAAGGTTTCAAAACCTTCCTTCATGTAGTGGATGCCCAGGAACAGGAAACCCACACCCGCCAGCACATAGCCCAGGCCCTTGAGGCTGCGGGATTTCTGGAGCAGCAGAATCACCCCAAACACCAGCAACGGCATGGCATAGGCGGAAATGTTGACCTTCAGGCCGAGGCCGGCAATCAGCCACGCACCGGTGGTCGTGCCCAGGTTGGCACCGAAGATGACCCCGATGCCGGCGGCCAGACTGATCAGGCCGGCACTGAGGAAGGAGATGGTCAGCACCGAAACCAGCGAGCTGGACTGCATCAGCGTGGTAGTGACCAGGCCGAAGCCGATGCTGCGGGGCATGCCGCGCGTGGCGGTTTGCAGCAACCGCTCGAACAGCCCGCCATTGAAGGTCTTGAAACCCTGTTCCAGAGACAGCATGCCAAACAGGAAGATTGCGACCCCGGCGGCGATTTCTTTGATCTGCGGGCTGATCGCGAACACGCCGGCCAGCGCCAGCAAAAATGCCGGCAGCACCAGGCGTGGCGCGTTTTTCAGCAGTGTCGTTTTCATGCCGGGCTCACGGCAGCATGAAGCCGCGCGGCGGGGGTAAAAGCAGAACCGGGAGCATGGCTGATCTTGGCAGTGTTGGCCGTGCTGCCGCAACAGCCCCGGGTTGGGGCGGCCCCTGCACGGTTCACGGCATGTGCCTTGCGGCCTTCAGCGGATAACCCACAGGGGGTTATGCAAAGCGTCATGTCGGCGCACAATGACAAACCCGCGGGTTCACGAGTTCGCGGTAGGGCGCTGACCCGCCCTGATCCATTCAAGCGAGAGGGGACACCATGCGCCACAACACGAAATCACGCCTGAGCCTGCCGGGTTCACTGGTCCTGGCGGGTACCGTCCTGGTATCACCGGGACTGCATGCCCGCGAGGTCATCGACAGCCACGGCAACGTAGGCTTTACCTCGGCGGCGGAGTGCGATGCCGCCGTGCATGCTGGCGAGGCCCGGTTTTACCGGTCGTTCACCGATCACCCGCCGTTGATGCGGGATGGCGAAGCGGACGTGAAGGTGATGCGTCTGGGCGACATTCCGGGCTACGAAAAAGGTGCCTGTGACCAGGGTGTGGGCCGGCGCTTTGGCCGCGACGGCGTCAGCAGTGCACTGGTTGGCACATTCATTCCCTTTGGCCCGGACATGGACGTCAACGCGTATTTCAATGCCAGCGGCAAGATGGTCCGGCTGATGATGAAGCGGTGCGACAACAACTTCAGTGGGCCGATGCCGCGCCCGGTTGCCGAGCCGCGCGTGTCCAGCGACTGTTATGCCGATGTGCTGATTCCGGCCAGGTTCGAAACGGTGACCAACAAGGTCGAGGTCGAACCGGCCACGGTCCGCCATGTGCCGGTCCCGGCAACCTACCGGACGGTGACCGAGGAAGTCATGGTGCAGGCCGAAATCGTCAGGCAGATCCCGATCCCGGCGACCTACAAGACGGTGACCGAGGAGGTCTTGGTCAAGCCTGAAAGCATTCGCAAGGAGCCGGTGCCGCCAACCTACAAGACCACCACGGAAGAGGTGGTCATCAAGCCGGAAAGTACGCGAATCAAGGTGATTCCGGCGACCTACAAGACCGTCACCGAGCAGGTTCTGGTCAAGGAAGCCGACGTGCGCCTGGTGGCCTACCCGGCGCAGTTCGAGACCATCACCGAAACCGTGCAGGTGTCTGAAGAGCACAAGGTCTGGAAACGCGGACGGGCCTGGATCGGCCAGGCCATCGATGTGCAGCCGCTACGCGGCTTTGAAGTGGGGCCTGACGGACGGGCCCGCGGCACCAAGGTGGAAAAAGGCTGGGCCAATGCCGATAACTATGACCTGGACGACGATGTGATGTGCCTGGTCGAGGTGCCTGCCGAGTACAAGACCATCCAGCGTCAGGTGCTGAAAAGCCCGGCCGGCGTGCGGGAAGTGGAAATACCGGCCGTGTACGAAACCGTCACCCGGCAGGTGGTGGATTCCCCGGCGCGGACCGAGGAAATCACGATCCCTGCCCAGTACGGCACAGTGGAGCGCCGTGTGGTTGCCACGCCGGCCAGCACGCGCGATGTGGTGGTGCCTGCGGTCTACGAGACCATTACCCGTACCGTGGTGGACCAGCCGGCCTCGTTCCGCGAGGAAGTGATTCCGGCCCAGTACGAAACGGTGACCCGCAAGGTCATCGACCAGCCTGCGACGGTGCGGGAGATACCGGTGCCGGCCAAATACCGCACCTTGAGTCATCGCGTGAAGGTGGCCGATGCCCGTACCGAACGTCGCCAGATCCTGTGCGAGACCAATGCCAACCGCGCCAAGATCATGGAAATCCAGCGTGCGCTGAAAGCCGCCGGCTTCGACCCCGGCCCCATCGACGGGATTCTGCGTTCCCAGACCATGGCGGCCGTGAACCTTTACCAGCAGGCCAATGACCTGCCGGTCGATGGCTACCTGAACATGGAAACCGTGAAGGCACTCGGCGTCAGCGATAGCTGACCCCGGGGCATCGGCGGGCGGGACACCGGGTGTTCCGCCCGCTTGTTTTCAGCGCATCTCGTCGCGGGGGTGGTTGTCATCCCACACCAGCCGGCCCAGCGGGCTCAGGTTGCCCGGGGCGGAGCAGGAGTCCACGTGCTGGCCGCCGCCACTGGCGGATGTGGTCAGGTCGTTGCGGTCGTCGGCATCCCAGGTCCAGACCACGCGCCCGAGGCTCTGGTAGCCGTCCTGGCCTGCCAGTTCATGCAGGGACTCGCTGGCTGGGCTGGTATCCACATTGTTGAATGACCCGTACTCACCGACGAGGGCCGGGCGGGACAGCTTGCGGTACAGCTGCTCGATATAATCCCTCAGCCGCTCGGTACCGAAGGTCCACTGGTCGTAGACATGGAAGGTGGCGATCACGTTGTCGTACTGGGTGATCAGGTCCGCGTTGGAG
>JBFHON010000195.1:0-5835 GCA_041593295.1 Oceanococcaceae bacterium
ATCCTGGCTGACAGCAACTTTGCGGCGAATAACCGCAGGTGCGATGGCAGCCGTCCCTCCGCCGCCAACCGCCTTGGTGCCGGTCGGGCACTGGACGCTGGCCGTGAGTACGGTGCCGGCGGCGGCATTCGCAGCGGAGGTGGCCGCGGTTCCGGTCTGAATTTGCGAACTCACAATGCCGGAGGGGCCTTGCGGTCCCGCGGCCCCGGCCGGGCCTTGCGGGCCCGTTGCGCCGTCGTTACCGGCCGGTCCCTGTGCGCCGGTTGCTCCTTTGGGTCCGGCGGGTCCCTGGGGTCCGGTGGCGCCGTCATTGCCAGCTGGTCCTTGCGGTCCGGCGGGTCCCTGGGGTCCGGTGGCGCCGTCATTGCCAGCCGGTCCTTGCGGTCCGGCGGGTCCCTGCGGTCCGGTGGCGCCATCATTTCCTGCCGGACCCGCCGGACCTGCCGGACCTGCCGGACCTGCGGGCCCCTCAGGGCCGGTATCGCCAGTCAAGCCGCTGGATGGTCCGACCCATTCACCGTCGCCATTGATGACCAGAAGATCGCCGATGCTGACAGTGCGCGGGTGGATGTCGCCAGTGACATCCAGCGCGCTGACGGCAAACGGCACCGCAGTCAGTTGCAGGCGGGGGCTCATTTCCGGGTCATCATTGACCTGGATGCCCAGAAAATAGTTTGTGCCCGGCTGAAACACGGCGCTGAGCGGCTGGATCTGACCCAGTTGCGCGGTGTAGTAGCCATTGGCGAGGACCAGTGTCAGGGCTTCTTCCCAGAGAGCATTCGTGTCTGTGGGGTCGGCGCTCGCATAGATCCGGAAGGTGAGATTTTGCAGCCCGGATAGTGGTGCTCCGCTGGCAAACTGCGTGATTCGCCCCGACTGGGTAATGGTCAGTGCATCTTGTGCGCTGGCCGGAGCGGCGGCGATGGCCGCAACGCAAAGAACGAGAGCGGACAGGCGCTTGCGGAAATTCATCGGGTGCCTCCAGCGTCGGCAGAATTGGTGATGACGAGCGTGTACTGGGGTGAAGACAGTGTCTGGCCGGCGGGAGCAATGGGGGAAAGGCTGCCGCTCAGCGCGAGCCCGGCGGACTGCGCCTCGATTGCCGGGCCAACGCCAACCGGTGTGGCGAATGCTTCTTCGATCTGAGGGCTGCTGCCGGTGCTGCCATCGCAGGCAAGGAGAAACAGGGGGAGGCTCAGAGCCAGGTGCGGTCGCTGCATGAATATCGTCTCCTGATCAACGGTCGGCTTTGAGTGCTCGAGACCCGGCAGGGATTTCTGCCGTCGAATGCCTGCAGGTGCAGGTGGCGTTTCATGTCGCGATGCAACGGATAACTGTCGATTCGTTAAGGAGTCGATACTGACAGCTATTGGGATGTCTGGGCTAGTCAGGGCTGCGCACAGGGCGGTGCTGATCCACAAACTCGCTGATAAAAAGAGGGTCGAGGTTCGGGCCGTCGTCGTTGGTAGCGAGTTGCTTGATTACTGCGCCGGTTTTATTTCCGGCCAGCAGGGACTGCCGGACAGTGACTCCGGCATTGATGAATGTGAGCCAGTCCTGCGTTGTACGGCCGTCTGCGTAGCCGGTGATGGCTGGGGGTTCCCTGACGGCTTCCGGTATCTGCCGGCTGAGAAACTGACTCTGGGCTTCTGTCAGTACCCGCTGTGCGGCCAGCGCACACAGCCGCTGGGCGATCACGAAACGCACGATGTCGGTCCGCGGGTTGCGGCCGCTGATCCGGGCTTCTTCCATCACCAGTTGCACCACCTGTTCCGGGTCACGATCACCCAGCCAGGCGACAAAAGAGTCATCGGTTTGCAGCATTCCGTGTGAGCGGGTGCCGATGGGACGGTAGACGTTGTTCAGCCAGAATTCGGTGGCGGCGACGTTCATCATGGTGTGCAGGGGCCCGGAGTGTCTGCGGACAATTCTCCGGAGCGGATGTCAAAAAAGTATCAACACGCGCTGATTTTCTTGTAGGCGCGCTCCAGCTGCTCCCACCGCTGTTCCGGGGTGCCGGTGATGCCGACCGACATGCGGACCAGCCCGGGGGAGATGCCCGCGGCCTCAAGGTCTTCTGCAGACAGTTCGCTGGAGGTGCTGGCCGCAGAGCAGGACATCAAGGTGTCGAAATACCCCAGGCTGACCGCCATGTAGCCGAAGTGCTCGGTGTTCTGCAGTTCGTCCAATAGCGCGAAGGCGGCTTCGGTGCTGCCCATGTCGATGGTGAACAGCCCGCCAAAGCCGTACTCGGGGCGCCCCAGCCGGGCGAGCGTGGCATGCCCGGGGTGGTCCTTCAGGCCCGGATAGCTGATCTTGGCGCCCAGCTCGCGCAGGCGTCGGGCAAAGAGGTCGGCCCGCCGGCTGTGTTCGGTCATGCGCAGGGGCAGGTGAGGCAGCCGCAGACTGATTTGGGAGGCCTGGTGCGGGTCCATGGTCGGCCCGAGCAGCATCAGGGCGCCATCGTGCAGGTCCATCAGGCGGGAGACGAATTCGGTGCTGCCGCAAATCGCTCCGGCAACAATGTCCGATGCCCCGTTGATGAACTTGGTCAGGCTGTGCACGACGATATCGGCGCCGTGAGCGATGGGGGCCAGCATCAGCGGCGTGAAGGTGTTGTCCACCACCAGCTGTGCCCCGTGGCGATGGGCAATTTCAGCCAGTGCCGGAATGTCAGCGACCTTGAGGGTGGGGTTGGCCATGCTCTCGACGTAGAGCATGCGTGTGCCCTGGCGACAGGCCGCCTCGACCTGGCTCAGGTCGGTGATATCGACAAAGTCCACCTGAAGGCCCATGCGCCGGGGCAGAAACTCCTTGAACAGGGCGAAACTGCCGCCGTAGATGGTGTCGCTGACGACCGTGTGATCACCCGCGGCACACAATTGCAGGGCAACGGCGGAGATCGCGCCGAGGCCGCTGGCCGTGCAGTACCCCGCTTCGGCACCCTCCATCGCGGCGAGCTGGTGGCCCAGCGCGTAGACCGTGGGGTTGAAATGCCGCCCATACAGGTAGCAGCCGCCCTGGTCCGGTCCGGCGCGGCCCTGAAAGATGTCCGGCATCTTTTCGGCCTGCATCACGGTGAAGGTGGTGCTGGCCTCGATCGACATGTTGACGCCTCCATGTTCGCCGAACTCGCGCCGCTGGCGCACCATGTTGTCTACGGGATCAAATTCCTGCATGGGGTCTCCTCGTTGTCGGTATTCGCTGCCAGGCAGCGCGTATCAGCGCATGCGCTGTTTGTACGCCTGCAGGGTGTTGTGCAGCAACATGGCAATGGTCATCGGGCCGACTCCACCGGGAACCGGAGTGATGGCGCGGGCCTTTTCGGCGGCTGCGGCAAACTCCACGTCACCCACCAGCTTGCCGGTGTCGGT
The DNA here is from genome assembly GCA_041593295.1 of Oceanococcaceae bacterium. GTDB lineage: Bacteria > Pseudomonadota > Gammaproteobacteria > Nevskiales > Oceanococcaceae > MS8. Next base: position 3,375 of record JBFHON010000195.1, read on the forward strand.
GCGGTTGATACCGACATCGATGACCACGGCTCCCGGCTTGATCCAGGCGCCCTTGACGAATTCCGGAATCCCCACGCCGGCGACCACGATGTCGGCCCCGGCGACTTCGGCGGCGACATCGCGGGTTCGCGAGTTGCAGATGGTGACCGTGGCATTGGCCAGCAGCAGTTCCATCGCCATCGGCCGGCCGACGATGTTCGAGGCGCCGACGACGACTGCGCGCTGGCCGCTCACGTCAATTCCTTCGTGTTCCAGCATCTTCATCACGCCGTAGGGCGTGCAGGGGCGCAGCGTCGGGCGCTTCTGCAGCAGCCGGCCGATGTTTTCCGGGTGAAAACCATCGACGTCCTTGGCCGGATCGATGCGATCAAGGATGGCATCGGCGTTCAGGTGGCCGGGCAGCGGCAGTTGCACCAGAATTCCGTCGATGTCATCGCGTGCATTGAGTTCGTCGACCAGCGCTTCCAGTTCGGTCTGCGAGACATCCGCTGCGGGTGTCAGCTTTTCCGAATACACGCCGGCCTCGGCGCAACCGCGTTCCTTGTTCCGTACATAGACCTGTGAAGCCGGGTCGCTGCCGACAAGCACCACGGCCAGTCCCGGCGGGCGTTTCCCGGTTGCCGTCAGCGAGCGGACTTCGTTGCCAATCTGCTGGCGAAGCGCGGCGGAAATCGATTTGCCATCGATCAATTTTGCGGTCATGGGGCGCGGTTTTCGGAAGGGGAGGCAATATTGTCGCCGAAAACGCCCCGGTTCAGCGAGTGCCGGCATGACGTGCTCGCAAAAAGCCGCTACAATGTCCGGCTTGTCGGCGTGTAGCGCAGCCTGGTAGCGCAACTGCTTTGGGAGCAGTGGGTCGGGAGTTCGAATCTCTCCACGCCGACCATTCTTGTCCGCGTCCTCCTATGATTCTCAGGCCCGTACTGGCAGCGGGGCAGGGCGCGTGAAGAGGCAAGTTCCGGCCTTTCTGAACCCCACCAAGTTACAAGGTTTGCTGCTTTCGGTATTCCCGAGGGCTGATCCCCGTTTGCTGGGTGAAGAACTTGGAAAAGCTCGACGTGGACTGGAATCCGAGATCGCGGGCAATGCTGGAAATGCCGGTGTCGGTGGCAATCAAGGCGTTTTTGGCCATGTCCTTGCGCACGAGGTTGACGTAATCCGTCAGGGTGCGTCCTTTGCGTTTCAGTTTTCGCTGCATGGTGCGGCTGCTCATGTGGATGGCGGAAGCCACGCGTTCGACACTGACCTCCTCCTGGTTTTGTATCAGTGACCTGACGACGTCCCGAATCCGCAGACCCAGTGGCGACACCAGCTCAGCCAGTGCGGCATCAGCCAGGGCTCGTTGGGTGTCGTGCACCAATTGGGAGTAACACGGGCGGTTTTCCGAGAGGACGGCGGGGTCCGTGATAATTCCGGTACAGGCCGACTGCCCGACGACAACGCTCCCAAAATGGTCCTGAAGGGCTTCTTCGGTTGCGGCCGGCAGTGTCTGGGCGATGAGCACACCGCTGACCATGGTCGGGAGACGCATCAGCAACGAGTTGAGCCGTACGAGCAAGGTCAGGAAGAAAACTTCGGTGCACCAGTGCAGGGCCGCATTCTTGCGCAGCCGGATGAGCACCACGTTGGCGTCAATGACCATGTCGATTTCGATCAGGCTGCACAGCAACGGCAGGTAACGCGGTAAACACTGCAGTGCCTCTTGCTGGCTGCTGCACGAAATGACGGCCGCAGGCATGGCGCCAAAATCGAAAACCGAGGTTTGCGCGGCCATTTCGCGGCACAGGGGCACGACCTCTTCGTGGGCAACGCACTGCCAGAGGGCGTCGACATGAGCGGCGGGTGTCCGAGCCAGGGGGTGTTGCGGCTGCATGTCGAGTGCGGGGGCGCTTTGCGGCCACGGCATTCCCATCGCGTCCGCGGCAAGGGCCATGAGCCGAACCAGGTCGGTGCTGTAGGCATCTTTGGTGTCGGTATGCATGGATATGCCCGGATTCATGCCCCAGTAGAAGATTGATTATGGCGCAATTGGACAACCTTATGGCGCGTTTGCTGCCCGGGGCCTTCAGTGGCGCCAATAAAATGACGCCACATTCAGGGCCGGCTGTTTTTCGCCCTGTCGTACCAATTTTTGAGGGGATTTCAGGTGATCAAAACAACCAAGTTCATCGCGTTCGGCGTCATGGGTGTCGCTTTTTCAACCGCAGCGCTCGCCGCTACGCAGGGCAACCCGGGTAATACTTCCAGTGGCACGACGGTAGTCAACGCAGATGTTCCTGCCTTGATCCGGATTTTCAATCTGGCTGACATCGACCTGGGTACTTACAACCCGTCGAACAACGTCAACAATGATGAAGGCCTCAGTGGTGCGACCGACGTCTGTGTACTGATGAACAACGGCACCACCTACAACGTCACCGTGACTGCGGACACAGGCGCCTTCCAGCTCGACAGTGCGACC
>JBFHON010000196.1:0-5812 GCA_041593295.1 Oceanococcaceae bacterium
ACCACCTGCCCACGACCGGATTTTTGCGCTTCGAGCATGGCCGCCAGCATCCCGGTGACCAGAAACATCCCGCCGCCGCCATAGTCGCCAACCAGGTTGAGTGGCGGCACCGGCTTCTCCCCGGAACGCCCGATGGCATGCAAGGCCCCGGTCAGGGAGATGTAGTTGATGTCATGCCCTGCGCAGGCGGCAAGCGGACCGGTCTGCCCCCAGCCGGTCATGCGGCCGTAGACGAGACGCGGATTCCTGTCGAGGCACACCTCAGGGCCAATTCCCAGCCTTTCCATCACGCCCGGCCGGAAGCCTTCGAACAATGCATCGGCCTGCTCGACCAGCCTCAGCAATGCCGCAATGCCCTCGGCGGATTTCAGATTCAGCGCGATGGAGCGCTTACCCCGCCGGGAGCAATCCGGAACGCCACGATCCCCTTTGACCGAAAAGCGCTCCACCGAGATGACTTCGGCACCCATGTCGGCGAACAGCATGCCGGCGAAAGGGCCGGGTCCGATCCCGGCCAGTTCGATGATCTTGTAGCCTGCAAGTGGTCCCATGTGTCAGCTCCTGCTTATTCGAACAACTCGCCTTTCGAGGCCTTGTCCACCACGATTTGCGGGGGTTCGAAGCGCTCGCCATATTGCGTCGCGAGTTCGCGCGCCCGATCGACGAACTTCTGCGCACCGTAGGTGTTGATGAACTGCAGGAAGCCCCCGGTGTGCGGTGGCGCACCAATGCCCATGATCGAACCGATGTTGCCATCCGCAACCGTTCGCAACACGCCGGTCTCGAGGCACTTCAGGGTTTCAATGACCTGCCGGAACATCAGACGATCCTTGACGTCCTGCTCGCTGATGCCGTGCTCTGGCTTGTAGTAGCGGTCCACCAGCGGCTGCCAGATGGTGCGGTTTTTCCCCTCATATTCATAGAAACCGCCTCCGTGATAACGGCCGCCACGCTGGTGCTCACCGATCATCCAGGAAATCACCTCGGCGGTCGCTTCGCGCTCGCCCCACCGGTCCTTCATGCCCATGGCTTCCCAGGTCTCAGCTGCCTTGCGGGTCAGCTCCTGGCTGACCTCGTCATGCACCTGCAGCGGCCCCACCGGCATGCCGATGGCCTTGCCCAGGTTATCAACCTGTACCGGGTGCACGCCTTCGCTGAGCAGACGCACTCCTTCGTCCAGGTAGGTTCCGAAGGTACGCGAGGTGAAGAAGGCCAGCGAATCGTTGACGACAATCGGCGTCTTCCTGATCTGCTGCGTGTAGTCAAAGGCCAGGGCCAGGGTTTCATCGCTGGTCTGTTCACCGCAGATGATCTCGATCAGCGGCATCTTGTCGACGGGGGAGAAAAAGTGAATACCGATGAAGTTTTCCGGCTTCTTGCTCGCCTGGGCCAATTGCGTGATGGGGAGCGTTGAGGTGTTCGAACCCCAGACGCCGGTCTCCGCCAGTTGCCCTTCGGTGGCCTCAAGAATCTTGTTCTTCAGCTCGAAGTTTTCGAATACCGCTTCGATGATCAGGTCACATCCGGCCAGATCATCGTTGGACGCCGTGGGCAAAATCCGCCCCAGTATCTGCTGCTTGGTGACCGGGTCCATCCGGCCTTTCTGGATGGCCTTGTCCAGCAGCCCTTCAGAGTAGGCCTTGCCCTTCTCGGCCGCTTCAACACTGATGTCCTTGAGCACCACATCAATGCCCGCCTTGGCGGACACATAGGCGATCCCCTGCCCCATCATGCCGGCACCGAGGACACCGAGCTTTTTCACCTTCTTCTTGTCGATCCCCTTGGGACGGCTGGCGCCCGAGTTGATCTTGTTCAGCTGGAAGAAGAACGTGGTAATCATGTTCTTGGCTTCCGGCGTGCCCACCAGCTTGGTCAGACCGCGGCTTTCAATGCGCAGCGCGGTATCAAAATCCAGGCGGGCGGCCTCGGTTGCACAGCTGAAGATTTCAGCGGGCGCTGGCATCAGACCGCGGGTTTTCTTGACCAGCATCGTCGGGCCCACCATCAACACCTGCGCCATCTTCGGGCTGTTGATATTGGTGCCCGGAATCTTGAAGCCCTTGCGGTCCCAGGGCTGTACGGCGGCGTCCGGCTGCGATTTCACCTCGTTGAGCAAGGCTTTGGCTGCCGGAACGAGCGCATCGAGTGAGTCCACCGTCCGGTCGATCAAGCCGGCCTTCAATGCGCGAGCGGGGTCCAGCTTCTTGCCTTCCAGCAGATAAGGCAAAGCGGCCTCCAGCCCGAGCAGATTGGTCATGCGCACGACCCCACCACCACCGGGCAAAAGGCCCAGGCTGACTTCCGGCAGGCCGACCTGCACCGACCGGTCATTCCAGGCGATGCGATAGTTGCAGGCCAGGCAGATCTCGTAGCCCCCGCCCAGGGCGGCACCATTGATGGCGGCCACAACCGGAACCGGCAGTTTTTCGAGCCGCCGTAGCTGCCCCTTGATGAGCTCCAGGCTCTGCATGAAGCGCTCCTCATCACGCCCCGGCTGGAAAGACAGCAGGCCGTGCAGGTTGCCCCCGGCAAAGAACACCTTCTTGGCTGAGGTGATGACCACCCCGCTGAGGCCCTGCTCCTGTTCCAGCTTTTCGATGGTTTCGCCCATCGCCTGTTCGTATTCTTCGTTCATGGAGTTGACCGGCCCGGTCATGTCCATGGTGATCGTGACGATGCCGTCGGCATCCTTTTCGTACTGAAAAACGCTCATTGAGTCACATCCTGCTCCGGGCCAAGCCCGGTCATGGTCTGGAAATATTTACGGGAATGCCTATCCCGGTATCGAAAGCTGCGAATGGGGAGAAACGGAAAACCGGAAGCGGCCGGCGCGCACCGGCACTCGGACTCGCTACTCCCTGCGCAACGCTACAGGCGCTCGATAATGGTCGAGATTCCCATCCCGCCACCGACGCACAGCGACAACATGGCGCGCTTGAGATTGCGCCGTTCCAGTTCATCGAGCATCGTGCTGACGAGGATCGCGCCGGTAGCCCCCAGCGGATGGCCCATGGCAATGGCACCGCCATTCACGTTGGTGATTTCCGGGTCGATGTCCAGGTCCCGCATGTAACGCAGCGCCACCGATGCAAAGGCCTCATTGATCTCCCAGAGATCGATGTCCGAGGGTTTCAGGCCGGCGGTCTTCAGCGCCTTCTTGGCGGCTGGCCCGGGGCCGATCAGCATGATCGTCGGGTCCGTTGCCAGTACGGCACCTGCGACAATCCGCCCGCGCGGGGTCAGGCCAAGGTCCTTGCCGGCCTGCTCGCTGCCGATCATCACGGCGCTTGCACCGTCAACGATGCCGGAGGAGTTGCCCGGCGTATGGACGTGATTGATCCGGCTCAGACTGTTGTACTTCTTCAGCATGACATCGTCGAAACCCATGCTGCCCATCATTTCGAAGGACGGCTTCAGGCCCGCGAGGGCTTCCATCGTGGTGTCCGGCTTGATGAAGTCATCCCGCTCGAGAATGGTCAAACCATTGGCATCCCGCACCGGGATGACGGATTTGTCGAAGTAACCGTTGTCCCGTGCATGTGCGGCACGCTGTTGCGACTGAACGGCAAAGGCATCCACGTCTTCGCGGGTGAAGCCCTCCAGAGTCGCAATGGTGTCCGCCCCGATTCCCTGCGGTACGAAACCCGTCTTGATGACGAAGGCCGGGTCCGAAGCCCAGGGGCCGCCGTCGGAGCCCATCGGCACGCGTGACATACTTTCCACGCCACCGGCAACGACCAGATTCTCCCAGCCCGAGGCGACTTTCTGCGCCGCCGTATTGACCGACTCCAGTCCGGAGGCACAGAAACGGTTGAGCTGCACACCGGCAACGCTTTCGGCCCAATCGGCATTCTGTGCAGCGAGCTTGGCGATGTCCGTGCCCTGTTCGCCCACCGGGCTGACGCACCCCATGATCACATCATCCACGTAGCTGGTATCAAAGTCATGACGTTGCTGCAGGCTGCGCAGCAAACCGCCGAGCAGATCGATGGGCTTGACCTCGTTCAGACTGCCGCCCTTTTTGCCCTTGCTGCGCGGTGTGCGCACTGCATCGTAGATGTATGCCTGTGTACTCATTGTCTCCCCTTCATTTGGAAGCTGATCAACGGAAAATCGACTGCCGTCATTCTTGTCGTGCAGCGCAGCATCAGCAATGACCTGATGCGTCATTAATAGACATTTCCTTCCACTCGCAGCATAGTCATGCATCCTCATGCACCGCCCAGGGCCATGAAAGACATCACGATCGCGGTGCCCTTCGTCCGGCAAACCCTCGGCGGGGCGCAAAAGGCCGGCTACGACGTTCAGCGCATCCTCAAGGACAGCGGCATTTCACCCACGCTGCTGCTGCAGCCACGGGCCCGGGTATCGCTCGACGCCTTCGTGACATTGCTGCGAAAGCTCATGCGATTGATGGATGACGAAAGCCTCGGCCTGCTGGAACAGCCCCAGCGCCTGGGCAGCTTCGGGCTTGTGGCGCGCTCGACACTGCACGAGGAAAACCTGTTCGATGCCATGGACTGCTACGCCCGCTCAATGAACCTGTTCAACGTCGGCCTGATCCACTATGTGGCCGAGCGGGGCGATCGGGTCGTCTATGGCCTGCGCGTCAGCGAACGGCTGCAGGTTGCCAGCACCTATATTCTCGAGTCTGCAGTCATGACCGCACACCGTTTTTTCTGCTGGCTGTGCCGGTCCCGGATTGCGGTGGACCTGGTGGAACTGAACTACGCGCCTCCGGAGTGGGTCGACGAATACCGCTACCTGTTCTTTGGCGCCCCGGTCCGCTTTGACCAGGCCGAGGTCCGCATCTGGTTGCATCGCAGCGACATGCAAAAACAGGTACGGCAGGATGCGCGAACGCTGGAGACCTACCTGCAAAGAGCACCACGCGACATGTTCACCCCGGTACGCAACCCGCTTGTGAGCCACGCGGCACGCGAGGTGATTTTTGCCGACATCCGTGAGGGTCGCGGCGTTCCACGGATCGAGGAAACCGCCGAACGCCTGGGCTTTAGCACCCAGACCTTCTGGCGCCGTCTGCGCGACGAAGGCACCGACTACACCGGCGTCCGTACGCAGGCTCGCCGGGACAGCGCCATCGTCCTGTTGGGCGACCCGGGCGAAAGTGTCGAACGCATCGCAGAGACGCTGGGGTTTTCCGAGTCCAGCTCGTTTATCCGGGCCTTTCGCCAGTGGACCGGCATGACGCCGATGGCCTATCGCAAGGCCTAGCGGGACCGGCTGTCCTTCCAGGGACCGACCACGCGTTTGGTGCTCGAAACATCCGCATCGAGGCTCGCAGCCGCCGGCCCCAGCAGCGCGAGGAAATTCTCTTCCGGCACCGCAGGACTGCGCAGGTATCCCTGCATCTCGTCACAGCCCAGGGCACTCAGCGCCTCGAACTGCGCTGCGGTTTCCACACCCTCCGCCACGGTCTTCAGGTCCAGCCCACGCGCCAGACCGATGATCGCCCTGCAGATCGTCAACGAGTCGATGTCGGTGGCAATGCCCTCGACAAAGCTGCGGTCGATCTTCACCGCGCTGATGTCCAGCATCTTCATGTGGGAGAGTGAGGAGTACCCGGTACCGAAGTCATCCAGGGCGATCCCGAAACCGTATTCGTTCAGTGTCGCCAGGGACTGTTGCACGTCAGCCGAGTCACGCAACAGCGCCGATTCGGTAATTTCAATCTGGATGCTTGCCGGGTTGACGCCGACCTCCTGGCAATAATCAGCGAAGGTCCTGACCAGGTCCACCCGCTGCACGTTGGCGGCAGAAACATTCACCGACACCCGGGTCGCCGGGCGCC